>JAGRIO010000008.1 GCA_020443225.1 Pseudomonadales bacterium | reverse complement strand
GTGCAGCAACATGTTCGGCTGAGTGGCGATTGCCATTGGCAACAATTTCTTCAACCTCTTCATCGGTTACCAGTGAGGCCTGATAATTCACCGGGGGAATCTGATCGCGAAACGCCGGGTCGGCATAATTTCTGATGAAATCCGGGAACTCCATCACGTGGCTGTCTGCATCATAGAAGGGACGATGGTCGGGGGCATAGGTCATGTGAGTCTCCGGGTTCAGGATGTTGCGCAATAGAATCATGCTGGCGGATACAGCGCAAGTGAAACGCAGGTCCTGTAATTGTCCTGATTTTTCATGTTTTTTGTGTGCGGGGTCTGACTGCTTTTGCATGGCATGTCATAAACACGCTATAAACACTGTCAGCAACAAATCAGGCACGGAGAAGGCCAATGAGCGAGTATGTCCTGGAAATTCCGGAGCAGATTGATATTGAGGTTTCACCGAAACGGACGCCCCAGCAGGCGGTCAGACCCTGGCCTGAAGGCACCCGGATTATCAGCGCCGACAGCCATCTGATCGAGCAGGACTACTGGTTCGAAGGTTTTCCGGCAGACAAGAAAGCACAGGCGCCGCGCATGCAGTTTGTCGATGGTATCTTCGACATGACGATTGGTGACAAGCATATGACGCCTCCGGCCCTGGCCAGACATCTGTGTGAGTCTATGGAATGCACCCCGGGCCTGAATGATATTCCTGCCCGCCTCAAGGACCTGGATATTGAAGGGGTAGAAAAAGAGCTGATCTTTCCGCAACGGTTGTTTGGTCTGTTCATGTTTGGCGAGATGAAGAACCGTGAGGAAGTATTCGGGCTCTACAACGAAGCCATTGCCCGCCGCTGTGCGGAGGCGCCGGACCGGTTGTTCCCGGTGATGATTCCGAACTACTGGGATATGGATGCCACCGGCGCATCTGTCAGGCGTTGCCGGGAGCTGGGGGCCAGGGGACTGATGGTGCCGCTGAAACCTGGTAAGGACAAAGACGGTAATCCAATTAACTATAACGATGGTGCACTGGACCCGATGTATGAAGCGATTGCCGACAGTGGTTTGCCGCTGATCTTTCATATCGGCGAAGCCATACCCTCGGCCATGCCAGGTGCGGCTGGTATTTCAGTGGTTACACAGACTCAGGGCTTTCGTCACCAGTGGTCTTGTCTGGTCTTTGGTGGCATTTTTGATCGCTTTCCTGCACTGCGGGCGGTTTTTGTTGAAGGTGGGTTAACCTGGGTTGCGAGCATGCTGCACGACGCGGATATGGTGGCGACTCACTTCCGTACTGCCTTGCAACCCAGGCTCAGACATGCCCCCAGCTGGTACTGGCGCAATCACTGCTACGCCACATTCATGACGGACCCGGCAGGTCTGACACTGCTGGACAGAATTGGTCCGGAAACGGTGATGTGGTCTTCTGATTATCCTCATCAGGAAAGTACTTTTGGCTACACCCGCAGTTCCATTCAGGCAGTATTCGATGCGACCAGTATCGAAAACGCCCAGCTGATTGTCGGCAAGACCGCACTTAAACTGTTTAATATGGCATAGCGGATATGGCGCGCGGGCAGGGCTCTGGTTATCAGGTACAGGATGAAAGCTGCTTCAGCTGCAACCGGTCTTAGTGTTGTTCCCTATTTGCAGTGAGACATTCGATGGCAGGTAAGATGACAGATTCGATGACAAACAGAGCGAGAGATGCCGTCAGGCTGCTGGCCCTGTTGCTTGCCATGGTCGCTACGCCCGCATTTGCTGACTGGGCAGAACAGATCCCGTCTGGCAGCGATTTTCCGCAGGTAGATGCCTCAGATCAGCATGGCAAAAGGTGGCTGTCTGACGATGCGCTCAGACACGGCCAGCAGGCAAGTGAGGGCGACATTGCGTTTGCAGGTACGGTCTTTCTGTTTAATCGTTCGACGGTCTGGTGACCCTACTGTCAGCGACAGCTGGTCGAGCTGTCTCAGGCAAGTGATGAATTTAGTGCTCGTGGGGTACAGATCGTGGTGATGACCTACGATTCACCGGCAGATAATTCGAAATTTACCCGCAAGCACGACATTGCGTTCCCGATTCTGACTGATGAACAATCGGAACATATACGACGCTTTGGGCTCCTGAACGAAACCATTGATCCAGCCACCAGATATTTCGGCGTGCCCCACCCGGGCATTTTCATTATCAGTCCGGCGGGCAAAGTGGTGGCGAAGCTGGCAGAAGAAAACTATCGCGACCGGCCCACAGTGGCTGCGGTGCTAGAGGCAGTAGATCAGCGCTTGTTGAATGACTGACCTGGCTGCCCGTGCTACATTACGGGGCATTCAGGGTAAGCCGAGCAAAAAGCATGAGTGCAGCACAAGTTGTCATTTCCGGTGCAGGTCTGTGGACCCCGGACCACGTCATCACCAATGAAGAACTGGTCGAGAGCTATAACGCCTATGTGGTGAAGTTCAACGCCGACAATGCTGAAGCCATAGCCGCCGGAGAGCTCGAAGCAAAGCCGGCTTCATCGGCAGAATTCATTGAGAAAGCCTCGGGTATCAGGTCCCGCTATGTTTACGTCAAAGACGGCATTCTTGACCCCGACCGAATGACCCCCAGAATTCCCCTCAGGGCGGAAGACGAGATTTCCGATCAGGCAGAGATTTCGCTGATTGCGGCCCGCAAGGCCATGGCTGCGGCCAATAAAACGGCGGCTGATATAGATGCAGTGATTGTCTCCTGTGCTTACACCCAGCGCTATTACCCGGCGATTGCGATTGAGGTGCAACATGCACTGGGCATTGAGGGCTTCGGCTTTGACATGCTGGTTGCCTGTTCCGCGGGTACCTTCGCCCTGCAACGTGCCTACGAGATGGTGGCTGCGGGTACGGCCCGCTGTGTACTCACCATTAACCCAGAGCTGACCTCACCGCAGAATAATTTCCGCAACCGTGACAGCCATTTCATATTCGGCGATGTTGCGACGGCGACTATCATTGAAGCGGCAGATACCTGCACTTCTGACCACAGTTATGCCATTCTCGGTACCAAAGCGGAGACGGTTTTTTCCAATAATATCCGGTCAAATATCGGCTATATGGTTAATGCCAACGATGCTGACCCTTTCAGTGAATATAACTACTTTCACCAGGAAGGCAGGAAGGTGTTCAAGGAAGTGTGCCCGATGGCGGCTGACCATATTACCCAGAGCCTTGCTGCCGCTGGTCTGGAAACCTCGCAGGTCCGGCGCTGGTGGTTGCATCAGGCCAATATCAATATGAATCAGTTGATTGCGAAGAAGTTACTTGGGCGGATGCCGGAGCAGGACGAAGCACCGATTGTGCTGGATACCTACGCCAATACCGCCTCGGCCGGATCGCTGATTGCGTTCAATCTGTATCACGAAGATTTACAGGCGGGTGACTATGGTCTGATCTGTTCTTTTGGTGCCGGTTACTCCATCGGTAGTCTGGTGCTGCAGAAACGCTGATCACGCACGCTGGGGATTTCTTCTAACCCATGCAGGCCAGGCCTGAGCGGGATCACAACCGGTCAACAGACGTAGCAGCAATATCATGAAACAGTTAAATCAGACGCAATTGGCAGCCATCCGGACTCTGGCAGAAGAAACGGGGACTGCCCAACTCTGTATCGTTCAGGGAGGCGAAGTACTGCTTGATGAAGCTTGGCATGCACAGGCGGTTGACGTCTTTGCCGTGCAGAAAGGCGTGTTAGCGTTACTGATGGGTATTGCTGAAGAGAAATACCTGATCGAACTGGTGGATCATATTAACCATCACATCGATCCGGAATGGACCCTGCTGTCACCCTGGGACGAAGCCAAGCTGAGTATCGAGATCATGTTAGCCATGACGACTGGCATGGATGACGAACTGAGGCTTAATGGGGAAATCGGCAAAACCTGGCGCTACAACAATGTCGCCTATAACTACCTGAAGAAAGCACTGTGCGAGCAGTCGGGTCTGTCGCTGAACGAGCTGTCTTCGCAATGGCTGTTTGAGCCACTGGGGCTGGCGACTACGCACTGGGTTGAGCGGGAACATACGCTGCCAGACGGGCGCCATTTCACGGCGCTGATGTCAACCGCGAGGGATCTTGCAACCATTGGCGAGATGGTGCTGAGCGGAGGCATGTGGCAAGGCCAGCCACTGGTACCCGGCTATTTCCTTGAGCAGATGAGCAAGCCCGCGTCGGAAGAGAATCCTGCCTGGGGATATCTCTGGTGGAACAATGATCAGTCTCATTTCATGTTGCCGATGAAGGAACCCAGGCGGTTCGAAGGTGCGCCGTTGCCAGAGGCGCCTGCCGACCTGATCGCTGCCCGAGGTGCCTGGCATAACAGTCTGTCGGTCGTTCCGTCGCTGGAACTGGTGATTGCCCGTACCGCGCAACCGGAGTCAGCCAGGTCCTTTGACGGCAGTTTCTGGCACTTGCTGAAACATAACTGAGCTCTGTGCCGGTCTGATCAGACATAGCCGGTTAAACATAACCAGGTCAGCCCCGTGCCTGACCACATCACTCCCCGACTCAAGTGGAATACCTATGAAAGTGACTGGTGCTGTTTCCCGCCGCGAACTGTTGCAAATGCTGGCGCTCGCCGGCGCTGGTTGCGCCCTGCATGGCTGCGCTGTGACTGACTCGTCCGCCCGGAAATCTGCGATGATCATGGCGATGCCGGAACCTGCTGAGATGCCTGATTACATGAGTATCTATCAGTATATGGGTAATGCCCGGATCAACGATGAACCAGTAACTCTGGAAACCCGGGTCAGAGAAGGCGATGTCATTGAAACAGCGGCGGATTCAGAACTCGTTTTCGTGCTGAAAAAAGATGCATTTCAGCTCAAGCCCAATACACGCATCCGCTTACCGGCAGCGATGGAAGGTGGCGCCTATGCACTGGAAACCGGTGCTGCGCTGGGTGTCTTTGCCTCGAGGCGAATGGAAGTTCGTACGCCTGATGCCGTCATTAGCATCCGCGGAACTGCGGTTTATGCCGAAGTGCTGGAGGACCGGAGCTATATCTGTACCTGTTATGGGGAAACTCTGACCACATCAGCCCATGATTCCGGGCAGTCGGCTCGGGTAAAATCACGCCATCACGATGCACCGAAAGAATTTCTGCGAACACCGGACAGCAATGGTCAGTTTATTCTGCCCTCTGTTTACCGTAATCATGAAGACAAGAGTCTGATGATGATGGAAACCCTGGTGGGCCGGCAAATGCCTGTTTAGCCAGGCTGAAGCCCGCCGCTTAAATACCCCTCCGGTGCATCGCAACGACAGCCAACCGGAATAACACCATGACTGATTACCAGGCCCCTGTTAAAGACATGATGTTCGCTCTTGAACATCTCGCCGACCTGCACGGAGTGTGCGGGCTTCCGGCGTTTTCTGAAACCAGTAGTGAACTTGTGCAGTCGGTGCTGGAAGAAGCCGGTAAGTTTGCCGGTGAAGTGCTCTCGCCCCTCAACCGGGTTGGTGATCTTATCGGGACCAAAATTGTTAACCGGCAGGTCCGGGAGGCCAGTGGATTTGCTGAGGCGTATCAGAAATTTGCCGAAGGTGGCTGGTCGGCGCTGCCCTGCAATCCCGAGTATGGTGGTATGGGTTTACCAGAGTCCGTAGGGCTTGCCACCATGGAGATCTGGTCTGCAGCTAACGTCAGCTTTGCCTTATGTCCGATGTTGGGTCAGGGCGCCATCGAAGCTATCGAGCATCATGCCAGTCAGGATTTGCGGGATCTGTATTTGCCGAAAATGATCAGTGGCGAATGGACCGGCACCATGAATCTGACCGAGCCGCAGGCTGGCTCGGATCTGTCTCTGGTGCGTACCAAGGCAGTTCGCGATGGCGATCATTACCTGATCTCGGGTACCAAGATATTCATTACCTGGGGCGATCACAGTATGACCGATAATATTGTGCACCTGGTGCTGGCGCGAATTGAAGGTGCACCGGAAGGGGTGAAGGGTATTTCCTTGTTTCTGGTGCCCAAATATCTGGTTAATGCCGATGGCAGTCTGGGTGCGCGCAATGATGCCTTTGCGCAGTCAGTGGAACACAAGATGGGTATTCACGGCAGCCCGACCTGTGTCATGTCATTCGGTGAAAAAGCGGGCGCTATCGGCTATCTGATCGGTGAGCAGAATGCCGGGCTTTCCTATATGTTCACGATGATGAATCATGCCCGCCTGAATGTCGGGGTTGAGGGTGTGGCGCTGTCGGACCGAGCCCTGCAGCAGGCGTTGCACTATGCGGTGGGTCGCATCCAGGGCAAGCCGCCAGGCGCAGATGAAACCTCCAGTATCTTCCATCATGCTGATGTACGCCGGATGCTGATGCTTATGAAGTCGCTGACCGAAGCCTCGCGGGCGGTGTGCTATGTCACTTCGGCGGCGTTCGATTTTGCTCACAAGGCTGAAGATCCCGATGTGGCCAATGCTGCACGTGTGCGGGCTGAACTACTGACCCCGATATCCAAAGCCTGGTCGACAGAGGTATCGCAGGAAGTGACTTCAATCGGAGTGCAGATCCATGGCGGTATGGGTTTCATTGAAGAGACCGGTGCTGCCCAGTTGATGCGCGATGCCCGGATTACGACCATTTATGAAGGAACGACAGGTATTCAGGCGAATGACTTCATTGGTCGTAAAGTGATTCGTGATAATGGAGCTGCGCTGCAAACGCTGATGACAGAAATGACAGAACTGGCCCGGCAGGCCAGCGAAACGTTTCCGGTGCAGGCTTCCGCGCTGGAGGCCGCCGTTGCACAACTGGATCAGGTTACCCGGTTTATTCTCCGGCAACATAGCGAGCGCCCGTTGCTGGCGGGCGGCGCGGCATTTAACTATATGATGGGGGCCGGAACCGTGATTGCGGGGTGGCTCATGTTGCGCTCGGCACTGGCTGCCAATGTGCTGATGGCAGGTGATGAGGCTTTCTACAGTACCAAGATTACTACCACGGGTTTTTTCTTTGGCCATGTTATGCCCCGGGCGACCGGCTATCTGACGGCAGCGACCGCTGACACTGAGCCGTTTATGGAACTGGAGCATTCTGACTTTCACCTCTAGCCATTCGTCAAAAGAGACACTTTTTTTGCCGGATTTCGTGCCAGATTGACAACAACTGCTAGGCTTAAGGAAGGCGCAGGAGTTTAGCGTTCGCAGTTGTGTTCAACCGATGGGGCTCGCTGACAGGCAAATGACACGGAAGATAGTAGTAGCCAATAGTAAGGGTGGTTGTGGCAAGACCACTATTGCAGTGCATGCAGCCGCCTGGTTTGCCAGTCAGAACCACAAGGTTGCACTGGTAGATTACGATGTACAGCATTCTGCGCTGGACTGGCTGAAATCCCGCCCGGCAGAGCTGCAGCAAATCGATGGCTATGAGCCAGGTCGGGCCATAGAAGAAAGTGGCTATGATGCATTGATTTACGATCTGCCGGCAGGCTTCGACAGTAACGAGCTGATCCCGCTGATCCACGGTGCAGACTGTCTGATCATTCCGGTACTGCCTTCTGCCATTGATGTGAAAGCCGTGGTGCGTTTTCTGCTGCAACTGCAGAAGTCTGGCGTTCTTGAGAACTTTGATGGTCGGGTTGGCGTGGTTGCTAACCGGGTCAGAATGCAGGCCAAGTTTTATAAATATCTGACTGCCTTCATGGAGCGGACCCCCTTTCCAACGGTCACAACCCTGCGCGATACCCAGAGTTATGTGTCTGCCATGGCGGAAGGCAAAACCCTGTTCGATTTACCTCAGAGTCGTGTAAAGCAGGATCTCGATGCCTGGTATGCACTGATGCACTGGATTTGTGAGAAGCAAGCCAGAGCTGCCTGACGCCAGCGTTTTATCTGCAGTCCCTTCCTCTGTAAGCCTTTAGTGGTCCATTTGCCCTGCGCCCGGCATCAGGTATTCTGTGATTTTCCGGTGGTTTAACCGCCGCTGGTGATGAGAGGCGAAAGTGCCGGTATGCACTTGTTGCCAACAGCTACAGGTAGGGGGAACTATGGTCGACTACGACGTTATTATTGTCGGGGGTGGAAACGCTGCGTTTTGCGCAGCACTGTCGGCACAGGAACAGGGAGCCAGAGTGCTGGTGCTGGAGCGGGCACCCGTGGAGGAAGCGGGAGGCAATTCCCGTTTTACCGCCGGTCTGATGCGTGTTGCCTACGACGGGGTGGAAGACCTGCAGCGGGTCATGCCGGATCTCAGCGCGGATGAAATTGCGCGCACGGATTTCGGTCGCTATGACCGTGGTCAGTTCCTCGATGATATTGCCAGGGTGACAGAATATCGCTGTGATCCCCACCTTGCTGAGACCCTTGTGAATAACAGTCTTGATACCGTTGCCTGGATGCAGAGCAAGGGTGTCAGATTTACCGCAGCCTGGGGCCGGCAGGCATTCAATATCAATGGCCGCTTCAAATTCTGGGGCGGATTAACGGTTGAGGCGGTCGGCGGTGGTCCGGGGCTGGTTGATGCTTTGACATCATCAGCAAAACAGCGGGATATTCATATCTGGTATCAGGCCAGCGCCAGGGCGCTGATAGTCAGTGATGATGGCGTGCAGGGCGTGCGGGTCAGACACCAGGGTAAAACCCGCGAGGTCTCTGGTCGCGCAGTTGTTCTGGCAGCTGGCGGGTTTCAGGCTAATCCGGAAATGCGTGCGCGATATCTTGGCCCGGGCTGGGAACTGGCGCGGGTGAGGGGTACAAGATTTAATACGGGTGATGTGCTGAAGATGGCGATGGATATCGGTGCTGCACCGGCAGGTAACTGGTCCGGCTGTCATGCGGTGGCCTGGGAACGCTATGCCCCGGAGTTTGGTGACCTTGCGGTGGGAGATCAGTTTCAGAAACACTCCTATCCCTGGGGTGTTTATATCAACTCGGCAGGCAAGCGTTTCGTTGATGAGGGGGCAGATTTCCGCAACTACACCTACGCCAAATATGGCCGGGTGATTCTCAATCAACCCGGTCAGTTTGCGTGGCAAATATTTGATGCCAAGGTGCGGGCACAGCTGCGGGATGAATACAACATTCGCCAGGTCACCAAAGTGGTTGCTGATTCGCTGGAAGAACTGGTCAGCAAACTGGACGATACTGATGGCGAGGCAGCTCTGAAAGAATTACAGGCCTATAACGCCGCTGTACGTACAGATATTCCCTTTGATCCGAATGTTAAGGACGGCCGCTGTACAGAAGGGCTGGCGATACCAAAGTCGAACTGGGCGAACACCCTGGATACTCCACCCTTTGAGGCCTATGCGGTTACCTGTGGTATTACCTTTACGTTTGGCGGACTGCGAATCAGCCCGGACGCTGAAGTGATATCAACAGAAGGTGAGCCAATCCCTGGTCTGTATGCCGCGGGTGAGCTGGTGGGTGGACTGTTCTACTTCAATTACCCGGGTGGCAGCGGCCTCACCAATGGCGCTGTGTTCGGAAAAATCGCTGGCCAGGGTGCAGCAGGGTTCGCCACCACGATCAGTGCTGGCGCTGCAGCGGAATCGTAATGCTGCGACCGGTGGTGGTTTCTATGTGAATGTTGAAGCTGTTGTCATCAGGGCGTTCGTAAGCGAGGGTTTGCATTCCCCCTTCAGTCACAGCTTCGAAGCTGACCATGCGGGAACTCATGGTCGTCAATTTCAGTGTCTGGGGTACCTCTGTCCGGGGTTCAAAGCCGGGGTTCCATTGCTGCAGCCTCAGTATGAGGGTGTCTTCCTGCTCCTCAATCACAATCAGTTCTATCATTGACGGGCCAGCATCTGAGGTCATTCGAACGAATGCCCCCATGGAATGATCACGGGGAGTTACCCAGGTTTCTTCCAGTCTGCCATCGCCCACTGGACCCGCCCAGGTTCCGGTCATCCAGTGCAAGTCTGCCACGCTGGCAGATTCTGTGGCTGCCATGGTGGCGGTGGTTATGAGGGAAAACAGCAACAGCAGGGTGGTGGAACAGAGTCTTCTCATGTTTGATCTCACTGGTCCGGAATGGCATGTGGATGTCTGCATTAAACCCGAATCTGGCGGCTGAGCACAGTCCGGCAGTGCGAATGCGCCGGCGTTATCACTTACAAACCATTGTTTCTGTTGCCAAAGGCATCCTGATATAGTCGGGAAACTCTGATTGACGTTATGGCAGTTCATGGCTCAGCAAAGCTTCACCACAGGCTCTGTCCGGCGACATGTTGCGCGGTTGTCTGCTGTCATGATTGTTGGTTTCCTCGCCATGACCTTTGGTAATCTGATTGAGATGTTCTATCTCGGTATGGTTGGCAAGCTTGAGCTGGCGGCCATGGCATTCTGCTTTCCGGTTCTGATGTCGCTGAATGCGATGGCACGCGGAATCGGGATTGGCGCCGCTTCTCTGATTGCCAGAGCCATGGGTGAGAATAACCGTGAGCAGGCTGCACTGGTGGTCACTCACTGCTATGTCGTGGTTGTCATTTTTACCCTGTCTCTTGCCGTCGCTGGCCAGTTCGAGGCTGATTCCCTGTTTCATTTGCTGGGTGCCCGCGACGAGGTGCACAGTCTGGCGACCCGCTATGCGCATATCTGGTTGCTGGGTTTTATGTTCATGGGTATTGCCATGACAATCAACGGGCTGATCCGCTCATTTGGTAATGCCACTTACCCTGGCTATGTCATGACGACGGGTCCGGTGGTGCAGGTGGTGCTGGGTCCTTTTCTGATCTTTGGCTGGGCAGGGCTGCCAGCGCTCGGCATCGAAGGTGCTGGCTGGACCTTCGTTATCAGCTCGTTCTGTCAGTTTGCGGTGGCCATGTACTGGTTCCTGATAAAAGAAAAACTGTTGCGGCCAACCCTGGCAGGCTTCGGTGAATCAGCCAGGAATATTCTGCATGTTGGTGTTCCTGCGGCTGCGACCAATCTGATTCAACCGGTCTCAATGAGTGTTGTAACCTGGTTGCTGGCGGGTTTTGGGGTCTCCGTGGTCGCTGGTTTCGGCGTAGCCAGCCGTATCGAAGCGGTGGTGGGTATGGTTGTTATTGGCATTTCTACCAGTGTTGTTCCGCTGGTTGGCCAGAACTGGGGTGCGGGATTGTTCGACCGGGTGAATGAGGCGCTGAATACCTGTTATCAGGCCTGTCTGGCCTGGGGCGTCATCGCCTCGGGCATTATGTGGCTCGGAGCACCCTGGTTCGTTTCGCTGATCAATGATGATCCGGCACTGGTGGAATCTGCCGTTTTGTTTCTTTACATCATTCCGCTAAGCATCGGCTTTATGGGGATGATGACAGTGGCAACCCACGCATTTAATGCCTTGCGACGACCCGCCCCGGCGCTGTTTCTTTCGGTCGCCCGGCTGCTGGTGATTTATATTCCACTGGCTTTTGTGGCCAGCCGGATCTGGGGTTATCCCGGTGTGTTTATGGCCACAGCTGTGACCAATGTCATCGTTGGTACTGTTGCCTGGTTGTGGAACAAAAAAGTACTGAATGAAGAACGCGCTCTGCTGGAAGGGATGCCTGCGGTGGTGCAAATGGCAGGAGTAAAAGCAGGACAATGAGGCAAATAATTATAGTACGAACCGGTGTAGTGTCCCTTGGATTCACTGTGTTGCTGAGTAGCTGTCAGTACTTCAGCGATTCTGAAACCGCAGCGCCGGTACCGGAACCTGTACCAATGGAAGAAACTTCTGCAACCGCCGCTGCGGTTACCAGTCTGGAGCAGGCTGAAGCCCGGGCCAGAGCTCTGTCGGTGGCACCGCGGAAGACATCTGGCGAAGAAAAGTTCCGCCCGCCGCTGGAAGATCTCAGCAGCATGAGCCGCGAAAGCCGTCGGGTGCTGGTCGCTCAGCAGATTGAAAAGCTTTCAGCTGCACCGCCTGCCGTGCTGAAAAATCTGCAGCAGCTGGATTTTGGACTTAGTGCAGCCGAGTCAGGTAAGGGCGAGGCTCGCCCTGTGCAGTGGCAGGATTCGGAGTATCGTTTTCAAGTTCCCGGCACTGGCGAGGAACTGGTCGTAAAAATGATTGGCCTGGGCGCCGGTGAGCGAACCTATACCGGTCGGAGTCTGCTGTGGAAAAGACAGTATGACTATGATTTTGCGCTGAACTTTCACTATGAAGTCAGTCTCGGCGAACAGGTCTTGTTTGAAGCGACTCAGAATATTCGTTCTGCAGAATTGCATGTGAACCGTAACGAACAACTCTGGGCTGACTGGTTCAACCAGACTGGCGCGGCGTCCAGGCAGGTGCCGCTGGAAAGCGGAGTCCTGAATATTTCGCTGGGCTGCGAATTGCCAGTGTCAATGATCCCCTGGGACCTGAAACCCCTTAATGAGCATTTATGCCTGGCTCTGGCATGGCAGTCGAAGGAAGCCTGAAGTTATCCGGTTTTGCTGACTGAACAACAAGCTGGTCAGTTCATGGCGGTTTCCGATATTCTAGGGGCCTTCCCATATCCGGAACGCCGGTTAGTCCGGGCGGAAACCGGCAGGAATGCTGACTGCGAGTCTGCAACCCGAAAGCAGGCAAAGATTAAACAACAATTCGAGTGGAGATGAATAATGAGCGAATTCAAAGATAAGGTTGTGATCATTACCGGTGCTGGTGGCGGTCTGGGTAAGGCGCATGCGCTTGAATATGCCCGTCGTGGCGCCAAAGTCGTGGTGAATGATCTGGGTAGCTCAGCCGACGGGTCCGGTGCCGGCGATGCTGCCGATGCGGTAGTGGAAGAAATTCGTGCAGCGGGTGGTATCGCTATCGCGAACAAGGCTTCAGTTTCTGACCGGGCAGGTGCCAAGTCCATTGTCGATGATGCGGTTGCCGAGTTTGGTACGGTGGATATTCTGGTCAATAACGCGGGTATCCTGCGTGATAAGTCGTTCAAGAAAATGACACTGGATGACTGGGATCTGGTAGTTAATGTTCACCTGAATGGTACAGCGTATGTTACTCACGCTGCCTGGCCCATTATGTATGAAAAGAATTACGGCCGTATTCTGTTTACCAGCTCTACCTCAGGGATCTTTGGTAATTTCGGTCAGGCCAACTATGGCGCGGCCAAGATGGGCATGCTGGGGCTGATGAACGTACTTTCCAAGGAAGGTGCTTCACACAATATCAGGGTTAATACGCTTGGACCTGCTGCAGCTACCCGCCTGACCAATACCATTCCTGGCCGTGATGAAGATCTGGACAACCCCGATCCGGCCCGTGCCCCAGGTCTGGTAACCCCAGCGGTATTGTTTATGACCCGTGAAGATGCGCCAACTAACAAGACCATTCTGGCGAGCAGTGGTAACTTCTCCATTGTGGGTGTGTTCAAGAATCAGGGTGTGGCTTACGGCGTCGATGCCAGCTTCGAGCGTCTGCTGGAAGATGCAGATATCCTGCTTGATATGAGTGAGGCCCGGGAAGGTTGGGATCGTTCAGGTTCAGCGGCGCGGAGTTAATTTCTGGCAGGCTGATTGCTGCAACAGAACGAAAGGTTTGATAAACAAAAAAGGTCGGGCTAGCCCGACCTTTTTTTGTTAGTGCCGGCTTATTGCTTACTTTTTGGGATGCAGCACGACCGGTAATTCTTCGTAGCCTTTGACAAAGCTTGACTGTACTCGTACGGGATCACCCACGACTTCGACAAACTCGAAGCGCTTCATGATTTCTTCCCAGACGGTACGCAACTGCATTTCTGCCAGACGGTTGCCCATGCAGCGGTGCAGGCCAAAGCCGAAGGACATGTGATGTCTTGCATGGTCGCGGTCAATGATGAACTCATCGGCGTTCTCAATAACCTCTTCGTCACGGTTAGCAGACACGTACCACATAATGACCTTGTCGCCTTTTTTAATGTGCTTGCCCCGCAGTACTGTGTCCTGGGTTGCGGTTCTGCGCATGTGTGCAAGTGGTGTCTGATAGCGGATAATTTCTGAAACCATATTGGGAATCAGATTCAGGTCGGCGCGAACCTTGTCATATTCCTTAGGATTCTGGTTCAGGAAATAGACACCACCGGAAATAGAGTTACGGGTCGTGTCGTTGCCGCCAACGATGAGCAGAATCAGGTTGCCCAGATATTCCATCGGGTCCATGTTCTGGGTGTCTTTACCATGGGCCATCATGGAAATGAGATCATTGCCGGGTGCTTTGTTAACCCGCTCGTTCCAGAGACCGGTGAAGACTTCCAGACACTCAAGCAGGGCCGCCTGTCGTTCGGCTTCCGGGGTGGTGCCGCCGGCGTTCTCTGACGAGGTTGCCATGTCTGACCAGTAAGTCAGTTTGCGACGCTCTTCGAAAGGGAAATCGAACAGGGTTGCCAGCATCTGCGTGGTCAAAATGGAAACCCGGTCGACCCAGTTGAAAGTTTCGCCAATAGGTAACTCGTCGAGAATTTTGCCTGCCCGCTCTCGAATGATGGGTTGCAGCAAGGCCAGATTCGAGGGTGCAACAACACCAGTAACGGTTTTGCGCTGTACATCATGTTTAGGCGGATCCATCTGGATAAAGCTGGAAGTTTTGAAATCCGCTACCCGTTCAGCAATGGTGATACCGCCAACTTCAGAAGAATAGACTTCATGGTTCTTTTCCACTTCCATGATGTCGTTGAACTTGGTGACAGACCAGTAGGGACCGAACTGACTGTTCTTGCAGTAGTGCACAGGGTCTTCTTTCCGCAGTCTTTCAAAGTAGGGCCAGAACGCATTTGCCTTGAATAGCATCGGATCACCGACGTTAATGTCTTCCAGTGGCATGGTCCAGGGATCAGGGAATTCGGACTGACTGATAGCTTCGCTCATATTCTTCTCCTCGTTATTCTGGGCAAAAAGAAACCTCGGTGGTTTCCGATGAATCAAGAATAGTCCTGATAAAAGTTGCCGCCCATATCCAAACATGCCATGATTTTGTCATTTCGTGCCATTTTGAGATTCCAGTCATGAATTTAATGCCTGCAGCCTACGCTCTCAGTCTTGTGGAGTATGCGCGGCAGCAGCAGATTGACTTGCTGAAAGCAACCGGGATCAGCGAGGCGGAGCTGCACGAAGGCGGCTATATCGCCAGTTCACTCTATCCCCGGCTGATGTCGGCCTACGACGCCCAGTCAGCAGATCCTGGCTGGAGTTTCCGGTTCGGCAGCAAGCTGGGCATGGGTGCCCATGGCGCGGTGGGTGTCATGGCGCTCAGCGCCGCAACCCTGGGTGAGGGCTTTGCCTTGCTGGCACGATATCTGCGGACCCGAACGCCGTTTCTGACAGCCTGGATTGTGCGTACAGAAGAGACTTTCACCTTTGAACTGACCCATGTAAGTGAAATGCAGGCGGTTCAGGAACGGGCCAGTGAACTGATGTCTATGGTGATTCTGGATCTCATTGCCAGTGCCATCGGGCGCCGGGATGTGAGTTGTCACTGGTACTTCCCTTACGACGCACCCGCCTGGGCGGATGAATATCGGCAATACCTGCCGGGCAGAATTACCTTTGGTGGTAATACCTGCCGCATCACGATGGCGACATCCCTTGCTGATACGCCTTCGCTGTTGCGGGATGACTCTCTGCGGGAAGCGGCGGAGCGGCGTTCCAGAGTAACGCTCAACACCTTGTTTGCAGATTCAGAAGTTGAGGATGTACGGCTGGTTTTCAGGTCGGCTTTTGAGAAACGTATCCGGGAAGAGACGCCGGTCACACCGATTCCCAGAGTTGAAGAAGTGGCTGAAACCCTGGGGGTATCGCCGCGCACACTGATGCGGCGGCTGAAGCGGGCGGAGACCAATCTGCAGACAGTGAAGGACAGTGTGATGCGCTATCAGGTCACAGAGCTGATCCGTCGGGGGCACTATACTGCCTCTGAGATTGCCGGTCGGTTAGGCTATGAAAACCCCGGGAATTTTACCCGTGCCTGCAAGCGGATGTTCGGTCTGACACCACAGGCGCTGGTCGCCCGAATGAAAGCCAGCCCGGAGGACTTTGAAACCTGAGTGTCAAAGTCCTCACAGACACTGGCTGGCAGACTAGTCCTCTGCGACCTTGGCGATACCTTCGCGCAGGGTGCGTCCACCCAGATAGTAGTGAAAGCCGCACCAGACGTTGATGAGGGAAAACAGCATCAGGGCGTAGCGCAGAGATTCCTTGCCGAATTCCGGCTCCAGATAATCACTTAATACACCAACCCCCCAGGGACCGATGCCCAGCCCGATGATGTTCAGCAGGAACAGGCAGATCGATGCAGCGACTGCACGCATCTCGGGTTTAACCAGACTCTGTACCATGGCGAAGGTCGGTGCCAGATAGAATCCGCCGAAGAATGCCGGGATCAGATAGATGGCCAGGGCCGATTTGAAATCCATGGTCAGAAAGAACCAGACCAGAAATGGCACCAGGCCCGCCTTGCCAATGGCAACGACCCAGGCAAACCAGCGCTCGTCACGACTGGCCAGCATGTCTGCCAGCTTGCCGGCCATAAATGTACCGGCGCCGCCGACCACGCCGGACATCATTGCCAGGGTAAAACCCATCTCGGTAGGTGTCAGACCGTGTGAGCGCATGAAGAAGGCTGGCAACCAGAGGGTCATACCATAGCCGACGAATCCGGCCAGTGAACTGCCAAAGATCACGTGTCGTGCGGCCGGTGTGTTCCAGATGTATTTCGCCACCGTCAGGAAGGAAGGCGCTTTTGCCTGGGGACGGGACTTGTCGTCCTGAGCGCCACGAACCGGTTCTTCGACGGTGAACCGAACCAGCACTGCCAGTAACAACCCTGGCAGACCTACAGCGATAAACGTCGTTCGCCAGCCCCAGTGCTCACTCATCCAGCCACCTGTCAGATACGCAAGCAACAGACCAAAGTTCACCCCCAGGGCATAGATGCCCATGGCGGTGCCCCGCTGCTTCAGTGGGAACATATCAGAGATCATAGAGTGGGACGGCGGGCTGGAGCCGGCTTCGCCGACACCAACACCAATGCGGGCGATGGTCAGTTGCACAAAGCTCTGGGCATAACCGCAGGCAACGGTCATGGCGCTCCAGATAGTCACTGCGGCAGTGATGATATTCCGCCGGTTGCCCCGGTCTGCCAGCATGGCAATTGGCATGCCGAGGGTGGCGTAAAACAGTGCGAAGGTCAGACCCATCAGTAAGCCCATCTGGGAATCTGTCGCGCCCAGTTCGGCTTTGATGGGTTCAACGAGAATACCCATGATCTGCCGGTCAACATGGCTGGAAATATAGACCAGCACCAGTACCGCCAGGGCGTACCATTTATACCAGGGTCGGGTTGTAAGCATGCCCGGCTTTTCGGTCTGGAGTGTTTCAGACATGTATTGCCCTCTTATTGTTCTTTTAGTCGCCGGGGCAGGGTGCCCCGGACTCTCAGATGATCAGGAACGCAGTGTGTTCAGTACCTGCTGCTGATGGTCTTCGTCTCTGACCGCGAAGTTAGCTGTGGTGCGGGTAACTACGTCACCAAACCGCTGGCGAAACCTCGCCACGGCATCGTCAGTGTTCCCAACGACAGCAAACTGATCAAGGATCTCATCGGTGATCAGCTCACCCATCTGGTCCCACTCGCCCTGTTTGGACAGGCGATTCATTTCCACCTGCAAATCTCCCCAGCCGTGTACAGCCAGAACTGGCTTGTAGGCCGGTGTAGAGGCATAAAAAGCCAGTTGCTTGGCGACAGCCTGACGGTTGGCTCTGAACTCTTCTTCGGTATTGCCGGTGACGACAAAGCCCGGATAGGATATTTCAAAGTCATCCAGGCTGCGTCCTGACTTTGCCAACCCTTTCTGAATGGCTGGCAGAGTGACTTCCCGCAGATACTTTTCGGTCGTGAACGCATGCAGGATGATGCCGTCAGCGACCTCAGCAGCCACCTCCGTCATCAGCGGGCCTACCGCGGCCAGAATTACCCGCGGTGCACCATGTTCAGTATCGGTCGGGGTGAACATCGGGGTCATCAGCGTATGGGTATAGTAATCGCCGCGAAAATTCAGTGGCTCGCCTTCGTACCAACAAGCCCAGATGGCGCGCATCGCGGATATGAATTCGCGCATTCGCTTAGCAGGGTCGGACCAGGGCATGCTGAAACGCTTGGTAATATGAGGTTGAATCTGCGATCCGAGTCCCATGATAAACCGACCCTTTGACAGGCTGTTCAGGTCATGGCCAATATTGGCCAGCAACATAGGGGTTCGTGAGAATGCGACGGCAATTGAAGTCAGCAACTCTATTTTTTCAGTGGCGGGTGCCGCCAGGGTCAGCGGCATGAAAGGGTCATGTGCTGTTTCTATGGACAAGGCTCCGTCAAACCCTCTGGATTCCAGTTTTGCGGCACTTTGTGCCGCGGTAGCAAGGCTGCCTGTCAGGCCACTGTCGATCTTCATATTCCTGCCTTCAAGTTTGATTTAAGCTGGAAAGTAACACTGTTTGATTGCACATGCGAACGCGTTTGGATTTGTGAACCCATGAACCGAAATCTGCTGAATGTTGCCCTGTCCGGGATGAGTAGTCTCATGTGGTTGCTGCGTCGCGTCGACCGGCAGTTCAATGGCAGCTATCTGGGAGACCGCACAGACACAGAGTTCCTGAGTGATCCCTATCCTACCTATCGGAAGCTGCTGTCTCATGCACCGGTACTGCGTTCCTTTGCCAATCAGGGCTGGCTGATCTACGGTCATCCGGAAGTGCAGGCTGCTTTGCGGGAACAGCGTTTCAGTAGTGATGCCAGCCGTAACCCGTTTTTCCTGCGTCTGGCACAGTTCGCCTGTGGCGACCTGGAGGTACCTCTGGTAGAACGGCCAACATTGCTGAATCAGGACCCACCGGACCATACCAGGTTGCGGAAACTGGTGTCAGGGGGTTTTGTGCGTCGTTATATTGAATCAATGGCACCAGACATTCAGCAGATTATCGATAACTGTGTGGCGGACTGGCAGGCAGGTATTGAGACTGACCTGATCGCCGGGCTGGCCCAGCCTCTGCCTGCCCGCGTCATTGCCCGCATGCTCGGTGTTCCGGAAGCAGACTGGCCGAAGTTTCAACGCTGGTCGGAAGCCCTGCTCGGGGCGACCATGATTTCAAAGCCGGCAAGGATTCGTGCCGCGGCCGTGGCCAACGACGAAATGCGTGCCTATTTGCAGCAACTGGTTAGTTGTCACAGTGTGGACAGCCCCGATCTTATCGGGCTGCTGATGCGAGCCCGCGATGAAGCAGACCGGCTGACTGATGAAGAACTGATTTCCAACTGCATTCTGTTGATGACAGCGGGGCATGAAACCACAACCCGACTGATCGGTAGTGCGGTGCTGACCTTGCTTCAGCATCCGGACCAGTGGGCCGGGATCAGGCAAACTCCTGCACTCATGTTACCAGCCATCGAAGAGGTCCTGCGCTTTGAGTCGCCGGTGCAGATTACCCTGCGCTTTGTCGCTGAGGATTTCACTTTTAAGGGTTGCCGCATGAAAAAGAATCAGCTGGCACTGATTAATCTCGGCGCGGCCAATCGTGATCCGAGAGTGTTCGGGGCCGCAGACAGTTTCGATATCCACCGCAAGAATAATATCCATGTGGGCTTCGGTCATGGTTTTCACCTCTGCCTGGGCATGGCGCTGGCGAGGCTGGAGACCCGCCTGGTACTGGAGACACTCGCTTCTCGCTTTGAAAACATCACGCTGGGCGCGCAAGAACTGCGCTGGGGGGACAATCCTTTTTTCAGAGGGCTGGAGCAGCTGCAGGTTCGCCTTTGATAGGCAGCGGCTTCAGGCCTGTGCTAATGTTGCCAGCCAATGATTCACGGTTGTAAAAGAGTTCATGATGGATAAGCAACGACTAAGGTTCGAGATATTTACAGACTTTGTCTGACCCTGGTGTTATCTCAGTACAGTTAGTATTGAACGCCTGCAGAAAGAAGAAAACGTGGATGTGAAGTGGGTCTATTTTCCGCTGCATCCCGAAACCCCGGTTGAGGGCAGAGCATTGTCAGACCTGTTCCGGGGCAGAGAGACCGAGATTGCTGCCTTTCAGGATCGAATGAAGCAGATGGCTGCCGAGCAGGGTTTGCCCTGGGGTAGTCGCACTATGACCTGGAATTCCCGCAGGGCCCAGGAACTGGCAGCCTGGGCCGATACCCAGCCAGGCGGACAAAAACTACATAAAGCCCTCTATGAGGCTTACTTTGTTGACGGTGCCAATATCTACGACAGGGATCTGTTACTGGAACTGGTGGCGGCATCCGGTCTTGATACAAGCGAGGCAGTGCGGGTGATTGATGAGCGGCTGTTTGCCCGTTTTATCGACGCCGACTGGTTTCAGGCCCGCGAGCAGGGGGTGACTGGTGTGCCGACATTTATGTGTAAAGACCTGTATGTGGTTGGCTGCCAGCCCTACGAAACCCTGATCCGCTTTGTGAATCACCTACGGACCCTGACCCCACCTGAGACTGGCGCCTGAGGCTGCCTGAGAGATATGGTGACTATATATCCGGTGTTGATCTCCGGATTTTAAGTTTATAATTCCATAATTGTAAAAATGTGAAATCGGCATGATACCCTCCCGGTGCTTTATGCTGATTTCCAGGGGCATGGGTGCCTGCACTTGCGGAGCCTCTGTCTGTTTTCTGACGATTGTTGTGGAATTCTGATTATGCGGATCGCTTTCCTGATGGACCCGTATCCATCACTTAATCTTGAAACGGATACGTCACTGTTGTGCATGGAGGCTCTGCTGGCACGCGGACATGACGTCTACTGGCTGGAACGGGATGACCTTTCTCTGCTGGATGCAGAACTTGTACTGCGTCTGCGGCCGGTGCGGAACACTGCACCGTTTCAACTGGGTGATGAAAGCCTGCAGGCGGCTGACTTTATCGAGGCGCTGATGATTCGCCCGGACCCTCCGGTAGACAGCGGTTATCTGCAACTGACATGGCTGCTGGATTTCCTGCCCGCTTCAGTAGTGTGCCTGAACAATCCGGTCGCGCTGCGATCACTGAATGAGAAACTCTTTGCACTGCGGTGGCCAGCGCTTTCCCCACCCACATTGATGACCCGTGATCCTGCAGCACTGTCTGCATTCCTGCAGGCTCATCAACAGATTGTTATCAAGCCGCTGGCAGAATGCTCGGGGCGGGGAATAAAGATACTGAACGTGAATGATGGTGATAAGGACCAACAGGTAGCTGAAGTCATTGCGCAGTTAGCCGGCGGTGAATTCCTGCTGGCCCAGCGCTTTCTGCCTGGGGTGGTCCGTGGCGATAAACGTATTTTCCTGATTCAGGGTGAAGCCGCAGGTCAGGTCAACCGCATTCCGCGCACCGCCCGGCAGTTGGCCAACATTCATCAGGGTGCGCATTGCGAGGCCACGGGACTGACTGAGCGTGACGGGGAAATCATCGCCATGATCGGTCCGGTGCTGATTCAGCACGGCATTGTCTTTGCGGGAATTGATGTCATCGATGGCTGGCTGACAGAAATCAACATTACCAGCCCTTCTGCCGTGAGGCAGATTAACGCGGTATCGGGGCTCAGACTGGAACAGCAACTGGCTGATGCAATAGAGGCAACAGTGCAGAGGCATTCGCTTACAGGCTGAATTGGGTGATGCTTACAACGGTTGCAGTCACTGCTGCTGTTGACGTGCCGGGCTACTGCCTAAAGTCAGCCCTATGAAAACGCTAATCAAAACTCTGTTTATTATCACCTGTGTTGCAGTGTTCCCACTGCAGGCACAGGCTGGGAAATCTGTCCTTGAAGATCCGGCGCTGATTGCCGCTGCCATGCAGATGCAACTGGATCAGCAACAGCTTCGTCACTGGCAGAAGTCAGTGGGTAAGTTTGTATCCTCCCGCTACAAACTGGTTGCCAGGGAATTCCGGCGCGGTGGCTCCAATGTCGATCGCCATATACGCAATGGCACACGGCGGCTGGCGGAAAAACTGGACGCAGAAATGAAACCGGTGCTGAACGAAGGGCAGTGGAAACACTTTATTGCTTATCGCGAGCTGCTTGTTGAACGCCTGTTTGAAGATGATAAATGCAACTATCAGGACACCACTGGTTCCCAGTACACCCCGACCTGTAAGTGAGCGGCTGACCAAATGTCAGTGGCAGAAATGTTCTGCTACTATGTGGCGCAAATTCAGATCAGAGCCACATTATGTCCGAACAGAAGTTTGACCCTGAAAAGGTGCCCGTCCGTTTTGCAGCCACTGTTATGCTGATAGATGACAGGCCGGATTTGCAGGTTTTCATGATGAAACGCAATGCCAATACAGCCTTTGCCGGCGGCATGTGGGTTTTCCCTGGAGGTTCTGTCGACGAAGGTGATGCAGCCGAAAAATACGCCACCTACTGTACTCACCGAACGGATTCTGAAGCCTGCGAAATGCTGGAACTGACCAGTGGCGGTCTGGCGTTTTATGTGGCGGCGATCCGTGAAGCCTTTGAAGAAGCCGGAATACTGCTGGCCCTGAACAAGTCTGATGAGTCGCAACTCAAATTGCTTGAGCCGGAAATCATCAGTCGATTCGATGCTTATCGTGATGGTGTAAATGATGGCAGTCAGGATTTCCTTGCGATTCTTGATCAGGAGAACCTGATTCTCGACGCTGCTCAGATGCACTACGTAGCGCGCTGGATTACACCCCTTGGTCCGCCACGCCGGTTTGACACCCGCTTTTTCATTGCCCGTATGCCTGAATCACAGAACCCCGTTCATGACGATAATGAGCTGATACATTCGGTCTGGATGTCGCCCGCAGAGATTCTTGAAGGCGCCAGGGACAAAACCATCGGGCTGATGCCACCCACTATGCGGATGATTGAGTGCCTGGCTGAATTTAACTCAGCGGCTGATGTGATTGCTGCTGCGGAGGCCAATCTGCCTTATGAGCGCATTCCGATGAATGGAAAAGGACCGGCACCGGAAAGTGTGCAGGCGGAACCAGGCTGGGTGAAACTCAGACCGCTTAAAAACGCCTGAAATTTTTCTAAAAAAAGCGACACCCCATCCCTGGTGGTGTCGCGAGCTGAGATTCGCGGTTGCCCTTGCCGGTAATCCGGATGGGCGAGCCTGAAGCTGTTCAGTTAGCGGCAGCGATGTACTGGCAGGTATCGCCGATGACCTTGCGAACAGATTCGTTGGTGAGTTCAAACACTCGTCGGTGATCGTATTTGTGGTGTGATGTCCCTTCCTTTATCTCTGCCAGCCAGAAGTCCAGCTGTGAGGAAAAGTCAGCGCCAAAAGCGATAATGGTGTTTTTGTAGTGTTGCCGCGCAGTGGCCTCCTTCAGGTCGTCAAGGACGTCCATGACGTTATAGGCTTGTTGTTTTGCAAGTGAATCACGACACAACATCTGCTGAGTAACATCCCGGTTGGAACGGACAATCTCTGCATAGCTGCTGAGGGCGTGATCCAGAAATATACCGGCCCTGCGTTCATTCAGTGCCAGATGCGTTCTGATGTGATCCAGGTTGTACTGCCGTCCCGCCTCGGCTTCGGTGCGATAAAGATTTTCCAGCAGATCAGCAAATGCAACGTGATCAGGAACCTCTGTCGCCGAAGTACGGATAAAGTAGGCATCTTCCGGCAGTTCCGGCGCGTCAGCCCACACAGTATTGGCGTAACTGACCAGCGTAATCACCAGCAGTGCCTGAATAATTCTGGCGAGGTGGAAGTCTGAATAAGTCATGTTCGAATCAGCCTTGCATTGATTGGAAGTTAAAGTTACCGAAATAAGGTAAGCAGAAAATTGAAGCGGTTCACATAAAGCGGTTGAGCCCGGACACTTCGTCGGATAATTTGCCCGGAAGATGATGAACGGTCGTGATGGGTCCCGACCGAAACAGGAGTTAAGGTGAAAAAGACAAACATTAAGTTACTGTTGCTGTTATTCGTGCTCGGCAGCCTGGCAGGTTGCCAGCAGACAGGGTCGGTACTGAAACTGAATGAAGTTCAGTTCCTTGGCAGCCACAACAGCTACAAAAAAGCGATAGATCCGGCCTTACTGCAGATGCTGGCTGCTAATGATCCGCGTACTGCCGCAGGGCTGGATTACAGCCACAGACCGCTGACAGAGCAACTGAATCTGGGTATGCGAAAACTGGAACTGGATGTGTTTTATGACCCTGAAGGTGGTCGCTATGCTAACCCTGTGGGTCTGGTCGCGATTCCTGATCCTTTACCCTGGGCAGCGGAACTGGTGCAGAAGCCGGGCTTTAAAGTTTTTCATGTGCAGGATATCGATTTCCGTTCACATTGTGTGGTGTTCGCAACCTGTCTGCAGCAACTGGCAGACTGGTCCGATGCCCACCCGGCGCATTTCCCGGTTTTTATTCTGATCAATGCCAAGACTGACAAGATCCCGCGGCCCGATTTTGTTGAACCCCTACCCTTTGACGCGGCCGCCTGGAATGCCCTGGACCTGGAACTGAGAAGTGGCCTGAAGCAAAAACTGTTCACGCCTGATGAGCTCCGTGGTGACTATGCAACTCTGCGCGAGGCTGTTATGGCGGGTTGGCCCGCACTGGATGCGATGCGGGGAAGAATACTGGTGGTACTGGATGACTCAGCGGAAAAGAAAGCTTTCTATGCGCAGGGACACCCATCGTTGCGGGACAGAGCCATGTTTACTGACGCGCCGGCAGATAGTGACGAAGCAGCGATTATGGTGATCAATGAGCCGCTGAGAGATGGTGCAAGAATTACGGAGATGGTGCGGCAGGGTTTCATTGTCAGAACCCGGGCGGATGCAGATACTTCAGAAGCAAGAACGGGCAATACGGATCGTCGTGAGGCGGCGTTTAACAGCGGCGCGCAAATCATAGCTACCGATTATTACCTGCCCGATGACCGGTTTGAAAGCGGTTATAAAGTTGAGTTGCCAGAGGGTGGCATAGCGCGTTGCAATCCTGTCCTGATATCAACGCCCTGTGTGATCAGCCAATAACCGGTAGCGCTTCCAGAGAGCATAACCGGCGTGGAGCAGGCTCTGGTTCAGTCTGCGAAAAACTAATGCCGGCAATCAGCGGGGTGGGCGAAACTTTGAGATAAACCCACCAATGCCGCGTACCAGCCAGCGTGGCTGATGTTGCGCCCAGGTGACGGCAGCCTGATTGGCCAGACCGGGAATGCGAATGACTTCCCTTGCCATTAAAGCCTCATAGCCTTCCCGTGCAACTGTGGTGGTACTGGACATGAAGACTTCCGGTACATCGCCGGCGGCAAGTTGTTCCACCATCTCAGTTTTGGTCAGTCCGGGACACAGTGCCGTGACACTGACACCGGTGCCGCGAAGTTCTTCAGACAGGGCTTCCGTCAGTGACAGGACAAAGGCCTTGCTGGCGGCATAGAGCGACATCGCAGGAACCGGCTGGAAGGCAGCGACTGAGGCGACGTTCAGAATCCTGCCAGAGCCCCGGGCGACCATTTCATTCAGAAACAGATGGGATAGCGTCGTCAGGGCTGTGATGTTCAGTGCAATGAGTTGACTGACCTGCTGAGGCTCAAGCTTATGGAACTCGTCAGAGTGAGCAACACCGGCATTGTTCACCAGTATATCAACGGGTTTGCCCAACTCAGTGACGGCATCAAAGAGTGTTTGCGCGCCTTCTGGTGCCGCAAGATCACAGGTAATAATGTCGACCTGCACAGTCTCTTCCAGCGTTTCTGCTAAATTTGCCAGCAAGTCACCACGGCGAGCCGTGATAATCAGGTCAAAACCCTGACCAGCGAACTGATGCGCCAGTGCTTCACCAATACCCGATGAGGCGCCGGTAATCAGCGCTATGCCTCTGCTCATGATGTTTTATCCCCGTCTTTGTCGGCAGTTTTGGCTTTATCCTTCTTTGTATCACTGCCACCTACCATGCGTTGCAACCATTGCTGATAGGCAACCATGGGTTGCATGGCGGTTGAGATCAGATCGTTGTATTGGGCTGATCCGGTTTCCTTCAGATAATTCTGAGCATTCTTGATCATCTGTTCCTGCAGCTTTTCAACATTTGGCAAGCCCAGAAACCGTCGCAATTCTTCGGGGGTGATATCAACGTCTACAGTAATTTTCATGGCAGCTATCTCCTGGTTGGAGGGATTCAGAAGGCTGATTGTGTATCAAAATGGTCCGGAAAAAAAAGAAGGGCTGAAAAGCCCTTCAAATAGACCGATAAAGCTGGCTCGATTACTCAGCTTCAGGGGAGAATGCTTTGCGAACGGCGGCGCCGGTTTCTTCCAGAGCTGATTTGTAGATGTCAGCCTGAGTCTGGGTTGCAGTCTTGATAGTGCCCCACAGAGTTTCGCCGTATTCTTTCTGAAGTTCGACAAGTGTAGTGATGTCACGAACTTCCGGCAGTCGCTGACCAAAAGAAGTGTTCAGTTCAACATACTTCTGGATGTTTTCCTGGCCGGCTTTAACCAGTTCCTGAATAGCGTTCTGGTTGATTTCGAAGATAGTACGACCAAAGTCAGCTTGTTTTTGAATGATGTTCATTTGTTTGTCCTCAAAAGGCGTTAAAAGGGTACCGCTCTTATGTTGCATTGCGTCATTATATGATGCAATGCAACAAATGCAACCCCTTTTTTTCACATTTTCTGTCTCTGACAGCTGAATACTGTGTTGAGATGATGCTGGTTCGGGACTGCTGAACCTGGAAAAAGGAATGGTAGGGGATATTAAGCGAGATTCCCGGGGCTTAAGAGGGAAAACAACCCCGGGAATCTCAGTTACAACAAGCAGCTACCAAATGCCTGTTGAAAACTCTTGTCAGGCAGCTTCAGCTTCGACGGCTGGCGTCTTCTTAGCTTTGGCTTTAGCCTTGGATTTGGTCTTGGGCTTCTCAGAAGCTTCGGCCTCTGGAGCGAACGCAATTTTAACCGCTTCTTGCGTCTCTTCAAATGCTGATTTGAAAAGATCTGACTGAGATTTGAAAGATTCTTTCACATTAGTGGCTAAAGTTTCGCCATATTCCTTCTGAAGCTCAAAGAAGGCAGTAAGATCTTTCACTTCTGGCAGTTTCTCACCAAACGCTTTGTTCAGTTCGATGTACTTTTCGATGTTCGCTTTCTGAAGGTTAGCAAACTCTTTCAGGGTTTGCGTATTTATCTCGTAAAGAGATTTTCCCAGTTCAGTCTGTCTTTCAATGATGTTCACTTTTACTCTCCTGAGATCGTGATTGGGGCAGAACGTTTGTTGCGTTGCATCATTATATGGTGCGATGCATCAAATTCAACCCCTGAAACGACTTTTTATGCGATTTTTTTCAGTTCGACCTGTTCTTCGGCGTTGGCAGCCTTCTCCACAGCCTTTGCAGGTGCCTTGTCTTCTACCCTGGGCTTCAGAGACGCGACATTGCCCTGAACAAATAAAGACTTCAATTCATGGAAAGCAGCGTCCATATCATCACGCAGCAGGTGCGCATCAGGCAGTGCCTTGGCACAGGCGGTGATGGCAAAGAACAGCTTGTCTTTGTAGCTTTGGACGGTGATGTTCAGCCCTACGCCATGCGCCGGGATTGATACGGGATAGTGAGTCATCATCTCCCCACCCAGTGAGTACAACTGCTCTCTTGGACCTGGCACGTTGGAAATAACCAGATTAACCGCTGGCGTCGCATATTCTGCGGCTTGTGTCTGTTCAGCAGCTTTTGCAGCCGCCGTTATCATAGCTGGCAGACCAGGTACTGAGACTTCGGCGTCAAAGCCTGGTGCCAGGTCCGCAGTGACACTTTTGGCGGCGTTTGCCGAATCCTTGATGGCTTGCAGTCTGACTTTGGGGTTGGCGATCTCAGTACCCAGATTCACCTTCATCATAGTGACCTGATTACCTTGCCTGGTATCACCAGGCTGGCGCAACGAAACGGGACAACCGGCGATCAGCCCACGGGCGGGTAAGTCGCCATCACGTTCCAGATAACGCCGTAAACCACCAGCGACCACAGCCATAAAGACGTCGTTTACCTTGGCGTCCATGGCTTTGCCAATCGCTTTGATGTCGTTCAGCGAACACTCGCCCGCAGCATAGGACCTTGCCCGGATAATATTGTGGTTAAAGCGGGTTCGCGGAGCCGCCTCGGTAAATGAACCCATGGGCAACGCCGGGTTCAGGTAGCGCTGGGCCAGTCGGGTAGATGACTCAATACCGCCAAAGAACCGGCTGGCAGCATTCAGCTGGTATCTGAACAGGTTTTCGACACTGAGGCTGACCATATCAGCGACCGTTGTATTTTCCTTGTCGAAGTACCCGGCAGGTGGCTCTTCTGTTCTGGGCTCGGGGGTCAGATCCATGATGGCTACGATGGCATTCTGGCCGGAAACACCATCCAGACACGCGTGGTGTACCTGATTGTAGTAAGCGACGGAACCATCTTCGAAGCCCGTCAGGACTTTCAATGACCATAAAGGTCTTGTCCGGTCCATGGGGATGCCATGGATTTCAGCGATTTTTTCTTCAAACTGCCGGTGCGTACCGGGCGCTGGCAGCGGAATAACTTCGACGTGATTGTCGATAGAAAACGACTCGTCCTTTACCCAGAAAGGATGGTCAATATTACCGGGTACCCAGCGGAGTTTGCGGGTCATATAGGGCACCAGATGAACCCTGGACAACAACAACTTTTTCAGGTTCGCAACGAAATCATCGACGTTGGTACCTTCGGGAAGACGGATTTTCTGAATTGAGGCAATGTGGTTCAGGACCTGATCGGTCTCGGTGTAAAGGAAATTGGCATCCATAGCGCCTAGTTTTTCCATTTTAGTAAAGCTCCTCCAGCGGGGCGTCAGTTAAGTTGTGTGAAGTATCCGTGATGGACAGCTCAGTACCGGTATAAAAGGCAAAGGCTGTGCCAGATAACAGTCAACTTCGCTATAAGCCTGTATTTATTGTGTAAAGGGCCAATTAACGAAGGATGAAAGTTTTCCATGTGGGCTGACTTATGCATGGCAAAGGTGCCGCACTAGCAGCGGGGTTCCACTTTGGTGCATTGCGGGGCGCATTATATTTCTGTCACTTTGAGTGTCAATATAAATATTGTGCAATGCGCAAAATAACTATTCAATCAGGAAGGAATCCAAAAGTGTTGCTTTAAGGGCTTGATTCGATATTTAAACTTGGACAAACTCGATTGCACTGCATCATAAAAATTACATAACGCGAGATGCTGGTCCGGGCAGTTGTGGACCGGTGATGGGGTGTGACCTTGTACGAACAACTAGATGTTTCACAGTTTCGATCGAAGCCGCCATCCTTTCTGAATGCGATTACCGAGGTTCCCCGAACCCTTGTAGAAATCAGCACGCTCGCGGCAACATTACCTCTGCTCTCTGCCCTGCCTCGTGGCGATGGCCACACAGTCATGTTACTACCCGGTTTTCTGGCAGGTGATGAATCCACTGCTGTACTGCGACGCTATCTTCGCCATATGGGTTATACCGCTTTGCCCTGGACGCTGGGACGCAACACCGGCAAGATCGAATTACTGCGGGATCTTTTGCCAAAGCGATTTGAAGATCTCTGTCGTGCAGGTCATGGAAAGATCACCCTGATTGGTCAGAGTCTTGGTGGCGTTTATGCCCGGGAGATCGCCAGAACCTATCCTGACCATATCAGGCAGGTCATTACGCTGGGCAGCCCTTTTGCCGTGAAACATGCGGGTGCCACCAATCCTGTGGTCCAACGTCTGTTTGAACAGCAGACGGGCATGACGGTCGAGCAGATGCGTAGTGCTATCGATGAACTGGATCCTCATAAAACTCCACCTGTGCCACTCACTGCTATCTATTCCAAAGGTGACGGCATTGTCCATTGGCAGGTTTGTATGGAAGCCGAAGAAGACCATCAGACTCAGAACATTGAAGTACTGGGAAGTCACTGCGGCATGGCATTCAACCCTCTGATTTACCACATCATTGCTGACCGCCTGAGTCAGCAGGATAAGCACTGGCAAAAATATAAAATGTGCCAGCTGATTAAAGCGAGAGCCAGCACCGAGTGAATGAGGTAACCCATGCGGGAATTCAAGAAATATCCAAACCGACGTTTGTATGATATCCAGGACAGCAAGTACGTCACTGTTGAGGATATCAGGCAAATCGTTCTGAAGGGCGAAAGCATCATTGTCCATGACTCCAAATCTGAAAAGGACCTGACCCGTTCAGTGCTGTTGCAGATTCTGGCGGAGCAGGAAAATGAGGGTCATGAACCTATTCTGACTAACCGGGTGCTGGAGCAGCTGGTGCGTTTCTATGGTGGCCCCATGCAGGGTGTCATCGGCCGTTACATTGAGCAAAGCATCATGAATTTCCTGGATTACCAGGAACAGTATCGAAAGCGAATACAGGAAGTGACATCAGGAGATCCGCTGGCGCTGATGCGTAAGGCGATGGAGCAGAATGTTGAATTCTGGAATCGTCTGGTACAGGGACCCTTTGATCGTAACCGGTAAGTTGCCGGCTGCTTCAGTAATAAAAAAATCTGAATCCAGGTCTGTTGAGGGACAGGTCCGGCGTCAGCAAACAACAGGCGTTCACGCCACCTGAGGGAGTACACATCATGTCCGACGCGGCTGCTACCAACGCGTCGTCTGAAAGTCCTGCGACGACTGATAAACCATTATCCAGACTGGTACTGGCTTCCTATGCGGCACCAGCGACACCTCTGGCCCTTGTTGGACTCCCTATGGCCGTCTACCTGCCGGCAATTTATGCCGATGCCGACGGTTTCGGACTGACACTGGGTCTGGTTGGTCTGCTTATTACCTTGTCCCGGTTTACGGATGTTATTACCGACCCGCTAATCGGCTTCTTTTCGGACAAATTGCGTACCCGCTGGGGCAGAAGAAAACCCTTCATTCTGGTGGGTACACCTATCTATGCCGCCGGTATCTGGTTGCTGTTTGTGCCACCGTTTGAATTCGAAGTGGTTTCGTTGCTGGGTTATGAATTCAATATAGGTTACCCGTATTTATTCTGTATGGTCGCGCTTGTCTACCTCGGCTCAACCATCAAGGACTTGCCTTACCTGGCCTGGGGTGCAGAGCTTTCCCGTAACTATCATGAGCGAACTCTGGTCACCAGCTGGCGTGAAAGCTTCAGTGTTGCAGGGTCACTGATCTCGGCATTTACCCCGGCGATCATCTTCTTCCTGGGATATACCAAACCCACGGATGCAGTCTATTTCCTGTCCATTGCCATGTGTGTGGTCATGCCAATGCTGGTGCTCAATGCGCTGGCTGTGGTGCCCGAATACCCGATCTATACCGCGCAGAAAAAGGTGCCGCTGAAAGAAAGTCTGAAGGTGGTTCTGAGCAATGGTCCCTACAAACGGCTGATCATTATCTTTGTGTTTTCCAGTATTGGTTCAGCAATGACGAACAGTCTGTCGTTCTTCTTCGTCAAACACGTGTTGCTGGCAGGCAGCCTCTATGGGTTCTATCTGGCCCCTTATTTTGTCTCGCAGATCATTGCCATCCCCGTCTGGTTCGCGCTGTCGAGGAAAATTGGCAAGCACCGGGCGACCATGGTGGCCATCGGCTGGTATGCACTCTGGTCCTGCTTTATCCCGCTGATAGCGATCGCTCCGGCGGAATGGTTTACCAGTTTTGGTTTCCCCGTCCTGC
>JAGRIO010000088.1 GCA_020443225.1 Pseudomonadales bacterium | reverse complement strand
CTTTGCCGCCGCCAAACTTGCCATATCTGTCGCCAAAGAGGCAGGCGTTAAGGTATCACTGACCCTGTCTGATCCCGCCATGGTCGAGCACTTCAGACACGCCTTTGATGAACTGGCAGAAGCAGGTGTGGATCTGGTGTTCTGCAACGAAGAAGAAGCCCGGCTGTGGACTGCGGCCAGCAGTCGTGATGATGCCATGACCCGGCTTAAAACAGTCTGTGCTACCGCTGTGATGACCTGCGGCAAAGACGGTGCGCTGGTGTATGACGGCGACCAGACTACGCTGGTAGCGGGTTTCCCGACAAAGGCTGTGGACACCACCGGCGCTGGCGATATGTTTGCCGGAGCTTTCCTCTACGGCATTACCCATGGCATGAGTTTCACGGAAGCTGCCAGCCTTGCCAACAAGGCGGCATCGGCGCTGGTTTCAAACTTCGGCGCCAGAATGCCCGCCGACGAAGTACGCGCACTGCTGGGCTAAGCTGACCCTGAGCCTCAGAACAGGCCCATCTGCTTGTCTGTCAGCCGGGATACTGACGTGTGCCTGAATGCCAGAATCGCATCCGCCACGGGTGCGATCTGCCGTTCAATATAGAACTGATAATCAAGCGGTGAGGTCGAATACAGCTTCGGCTCAGGTCCGGCAATGGTCATCACATACTCTACCCAACCGCCATTGCTGAACAGCGGCTCCAGTCCCCTCGCCTGCCTGATCTCGTCACATAGTCTGGCGGCCCGAGCATGAGGCGGAACATTCTTCTGATATTCATCAAGCTTGCGACGTAATCGCTTGCGGAGTACCAGCTCTTCATCCAGCTGCCCACTGCGCACCTTTTCAATAACGTCGGTGACATAGTCCTCGCAAGGTTGATCGGTAAAGACCTTCTCATACAACACCTGTTGAAAGTGTCTGGCGAGCGGGCTCCAGTCGCTGCGCACTGTCTCAAGCCCCTTGAAGGTCAGTTGCGGGCGACCATTTACCACGGTCATACCGGCATAGCGTTTCTTGCTACCGGCGTCAGAGCCTCTGACTGTCGGCATCAGAAACCGGTCGAAGTGGGTCTCATATTCAACTTCCAGACAACTTACGAGCCGGTAACTGTCCCATAAATGGTTCCGCCACCACTCGTTCAGCCTCGACATCAGTTCGCGTCCGGCATGGTCCGCATCCGCAACATCGGCAGGCCGCTGAAGATGCACGAACACCGAATCTGTATCACCGTAGATCACGGGGTATCCCCAGCCTTCAAGCAAATCCCGCGTGCTGCGGAGAATTTCATGGCCCCGCAGGGTGATTGAACTGACCAGCGCCGGATCAAAGAACCGGCAACCAGGCGTGCCCAGCACGCCATAGAAAGAGTTCATGATGATCTTTATCGCCTGAGACATCGCTTTCTGGCCGGCGGCCTTCGCCTTGTCGCGGGCCTGCCACAAAGACTCAATAATACCCGGCAGTAAATGCCGGTCTCGTGAGAAAGCAGCTTCGCGGAAGCCAGGAATCGCATCATCTTCACTGCCACCAACGACCATGGCGAGGGGATCTACATGAAAAGTCCGGATGATGCTGGGGTACAGGCTTTTGAAGTCGAGGATAATAATATGTTCATAAAGCCCCGGACGGGAGTCCAGAACATAGCCGCCGGGGCTGCCGGCACCTGTTTCATCAGTTACTACCGGAGCGACGAAGCCGGCGCGGTGCAGAGCAGGCAGGTAAAGGTAGTCAAACGCGGCGACCGAGCCGCCAGGACGGTCCAGCTCCAACCCTGTCAGACGGCTACGCTCGGTCGCAAAGGCCATCAGATCTGTTTCAGCAAATATTTCCTCAACCAGCACACAATCCTCAAGATTGTATTCTGCCAGCCTGTCTTTTTCGTGCAGGAACATCTGCTGGATTTCTTCAGCCCTGGAGTCCACATCATGAACCAGCTTGCCCTTACCCAGCAGGGTGCGGGCAACAAATTCAAGACTGAAACTCTCAAAGTGCCAGGTAGCGGTACGCAACATTTCAATACCATCCATGACCACCCGTCCTGGCACCAGTGCGAACTGACGCCGCTGACGCTGCCCGCTGGTGCGCCAGCTGACAGGGGATGAATCCCTGCCCAGGGTGAATGGGATATTCAGCGCATCGCACCGTTGTTGCAGAAACTGCAGATCAAAGCCGACAACATTCCAGCCAATGATGACATCCGGGTCGAGTTCCGCGAACCAGTTGAGGAAGTGCGCGATCAGGGCTTTCTCATCAGCAAAGTAATGCAGCCAGTCTTCTGCGGCTTCGCCCTCACCCACCATAAATACCTGCTTCAGTGCTCCGCCAGAAATGCCAATGGAATAAAGCTCGTGAGAGGTATAGGAAGTTTCGATATCAAGGCTCACCACCTTAAGAGAAGGCTCGCACTGTACCGGCTTCAGGCGCGGATTGAGGTATTCAGCAAAGCGGCCCTGTGCAACCGGCTCACCTTCAATCTGCACACTGCCTTTAATGAAGCGTTCCATGAGGTAACGGTCTGTCGGTCGAAGGTCAGCTTCCAGCGGCCAGATACCGACCTGTTGCAGACGATTCCTGGCGGTCACCAGGTCCTTTTGTACACGGAAGTAGCAGGCGTGCACCGGCTGACTGGCAAAATTCTTCAGTCCCACCGGTTTATGCTCCCAGCTCAGGCGCTCGCCCAACACGCGCTCCGCACGCAGGGCTTCGTCAGCAGAGAGGAAGAACACTGATGGTTGCTCACTGATGACCACCCGCACAGGACCCTTACTGGTACTGACCCAGAAAACAAAGTCCTGTCCGCTCTGAGTTTCCCTCCACTCACGGGTCAGCACGAAGCCCTGGGTGATTGCTGTTGGCATCTTACTGATGTTCAGGTCCGCTCGTTAAATCAAAAGGTATTCAGTCGTCATCGCAACTGCCACATTGTAACTGTCATTTCCCGGAGATCATCTATGCTTAGGTAGCCTGGAATGAATAGTTACCGTGACCTGGCACCAGGGAGATCAATGAGCAGGACAGAAAACGAGGTTAACCACGTTCACAACAATGATCTGGGCAACCTGACAAATTTAGGCCGGACATCTGTCCAGTGGCTGCATGCCATTGGCATCAGAACCCCCCAACAACTGGCGGCAACCGGCGCTGTGACAGCCTACCATGCAATTGCCAGGCGCGGATTCCGGGTGAACAAGGTATTGCTGTATTCGCTGCATGGCGCCCTGCTGAACAAACGCTGGCCGGAAATCGGGGAGTCCGAAAAGCTTGAATTGCTGGCGGAACTTGAAGCCCTTGAAGGCTCAACCGGGCGGTGACAGCACCAGATACTGCTGGCCCTGCGCGGTCTGCAGTAACGTTGAACTGACCGACATGATGTCCTGAAACAACGCCGAAGTCAGCACCTCAGCAGCAGGACCATGACTCTGAATGCTACCTTCGGCCATCAGAATCACCTGGTCTGCATAGCGCAGTACCAGATTCATATCGTGCAGGATGAGTAATCCGGTGCACCCGCGGGTAACAAATCGACGTACCAGTCCCAGTACCTGATACTGAAATGCAATATCCAGCGCGGCAACTGGCTCATCAAGCATCAGAATGGCATCCTGCCGGTTCCAGATCTGAGTCAGCACCCGGCCAGTCTGCACCCGCTGCTGCTCACCGCCAGACAGAGTCGTGAACTGTTGGTCGGCCATCTCCCTCAGCCCCAGCTCCTGTATCACGGCGTCAATTAGTTGAGGGGTGTCCGATGCTGGCGACAGGGGAATACACCCCATGCCAATTACCTCCCGCACGGTAAAGGGAAAATTCAGCACGCTGTTCTGTGGCAATATTGCTGCCCGTACTGCCCGTTCCGCCAGCGACATTTCCTGCACCGGTGTTCCATTCCATCTCACCATCCCTGAATCTGGTGTTCGGTACCCGGATATCACATCCAGCAATGTCGACTTACCGGCGCCATTGGGCCCAACAATCACAGTAAGCTGCGATGGTTCTGCACAGAAAGACACATCATCCAGCAGCGTCTTGCCACCGGACTGCAGGGACAGGTGCTCGCCTTCGATTTTCACAGCACGATGCCCTGACGGGAGCGGACAATAAGATAGAGAAAGAAAGGTGCGCCCAGCAGTGAGGTCACGATGCCTACTGGTAACTCAGCAGGGTAAATCACGAGCCGTCCGAGAAAATCCGCAATGACGAGCAGCAGCCCGCCCAGAATTGCTGATGCCGGCAGCAGTACCCGGTGATCAGAGCCAATCGTCATACGCACTAAATGTGGCACCAGCAAACCCACAAACGCAATAATTCCTGCCAGCACCACTGATATACCGATCATAAGGGCAGCGCAGATGATCACCCACCAGCGCAGGCGATGAACGTCCACACCCAGATAGGCTGCTTCTTTCTCGCCAAGCGTAATGGCATTCAGCAACCGGTATCTGGAATACAACAGTAAGACCAGCACCGGAATCACCAGAGCCAGCAGAACACCGGACCAGCTGGCACTGTTAAAGCTGCCGAGCGCCCAGAATGCGACTGAACGAAGCTGCGTATCAGCCGACACATAGGAAAGCAGGCTGACGCCCGAAGCAGCAACTGCGTTGACAGCAATCCCGGCCAGCAGAATCGCCGAAATGCTGCGGGTTCGCAGCCCTACCACCAACACCAGTAGCGTCGTCAGCAACCCGCCAGCAAAAGCAAAAGTGGCAATGCCCATCAGCGCGAGTGGTCCTGAACTCAGCCCCAGTACCTGAAAGGCCGCCGCAAACAGCGCGGCGCCACCCGACACCCCAATCAGCGCAGGGTCAGCCAGCGCATTGCGGAACAAACCCTGTATGGCGGCACCAGCCACTGCTGTACCACCGCCAATCAGGACATTCAGACAAACTCTGGGAAGGCGAATCTCGGTCAGAATTTTCAGTTCCACCGCACTGAGGTCAAGCGGTAATCCGGGATCAGTTCCGAACAGCGATACCAGACAGGCCATCACCAGCAACCCAACCAGCAGGACAAGTCTGACATTCCGCTCGCTCATGGCAGCGCCGGCCTGAACTTGACTGGCCGGTCCAGTTGCACCCGCGAAGGTGAACAGCTTACGCCCCACGCCATCACCTCGACCCCGGCTGCAAGTGCCTCTGCCAGCGTTAACGCATAGTCCGGATCGATATGTGCTGCCGGGCTGACGATATCGATACCTGAATGCTGAACACAAAAGAACAAAATCGCCCGCTGGCCGTTCTGCGCAACTTCGGCCAGTTCCCGCAGATGTTTGGTGCCACGGGTACTCACTGCATCAGGAAAATAACCCGCACCTGCCCCCTTGTCCGGCTCAAGCAGCGTGACGCTTTTCACTTCGACATAACAATCAGGCCGGTTGTCAGCTGTCAGTAACAGATCAATACGGCTGTTTTCACTGCCATACCTGACTTCAGCCCGCACTGATTCGTAACCCGCAAGCTCAGCGATTACGCCTGCCTCAATCGCTTCGCGTACCAGTTTGTTGGCATTCCCGGTGTTTACACCTATCCAGCCTCTGGGGGATTCGTTCAGCTCCCAGGTGTTGGGGTACTTGCGGGTCTTACTGGCTGATGTGGAATACCAGACGATGTCCCCTGGCTCTGCGCAATGTCGCATGGAGCCGGTATTGGGGCAGTGTATCGTCAGCCTCTCACCGTCTGCTGTTTCAATGTCCGTCAGAAACCGTTTGTACCTGCGCAGCAATACACCTCGCTGTAGTGGTGGATTAAACTTCATGATGCAGTTCCGGACTGGTTACGGATCGCCGCTGCGATCCTTTCCACGCCCTGCTCCAGCAAGTCCAGCTGCTGCGCATAGCTGAATCGCACATGACGGTCAGCTTCATGAAAACCAAAGTCTGTGCCGGGGGTCACTGCGACAAACTGTTCTTCCAGTGCCCGGTGGCAGAAAGTCTCGCTGTCTGGCAGTCCATCACCCAGCCTGCCATAGACATAGAAAGCACCATCTGGCATCAGCGGCACGCCAACCCCCAACTCCGCCAGTGCCGGCGCCAGAAAGTCCCGGCGCTGACGGAATTCTTCTTTCTGCCGTTCCATGATCTCCTTTGCCTGCGCTGTGAAGGCTGCAAGAGCTGCAGACTGCGAGATACTGGAAGGACAGATAAACAGGTTCTGCGCCAGCTTCTCAACATCGCGGATAGCATTATCCGGTACCACCAGCCAACCCAGCCGCCAGCCAGTCATGCCGAAATACTTGGAGAAGGAATTCACGACGAACGCATCAGGGTCCGACACCAGCGCTGAAATCGCTGGCTCATCGTAGGTCAGCCCATGATAGATTTCATCAGCAACGAGAAAGCCCTGCCGCCGGCGAACCGTTTCTGCAATCGCAGCCATCTCAGCAGAAGACAGCATGGCGCCAGTCGGGTTCGAGGGTGAGGCCAGCATCACCCCGCGGGTATTGTCCGCCCAATAGCGATCTATCAATTCCGGTGTCAGCTGGTATCGCTCGCTGGCGGTCACGGGCACCAGTTGCCCTTCACCACTGAAGGCTTTCAGAAAGTGCCGGTTGCAGGGATATCCAGGGTCAGTCATCAGCAAACCCTGACCGGGGTCCAGCAGTAAGGCAGAACACAACAACAGCGCACCAGAACCACCCGCAGTGACAAATATTCGCTCCGGCGCAACATCCACACCCTGGGTATCCTGATAATGCCGGCTGATAGCTTCCCGAAGCGCCGGAATACCCTGTGCAGGCGTATAGCGGGTCTGGCCATCATGCAGGGCCCGCTCTCCTGCCCGGATAATGGGTTCAGGCGTGGAGAAATCGGGTTCTCCCACTTCCATGTGAATGACCTGATGTCCGGCTGCCTGCAGGGCATTGGCCCGAGCCAGCAGTTCCATGACACGGAAAGGCTGAATATCGCCGAGTCTGGTAGCAAAGGATTTAGTCATCATTCCGCTCTGAAAATGTTCAAAAAAAGGGCAATCTGCCGACAGAAAAATGCGGGTTTCCCGGCAATTCCGGAATTATCACCTAAAATGAAACTCAGTTGGGCGAGCGCACTGTTTTTATTCATGACAGGCGCTCGAAACAGGGGCAGACCGGGATCAAATAAGCCTTGATTTCTGGTCAAAATTCTCACTTGGCGTTTCGACATTGTTCTGGTAACGTTCGCTGCTCGATTTTGAGAGGTTTTCCGTGACTTACAGCGAACTGGATCAGAACTATGGCAGCCAAAACAAAGAAAGCGCCCGCTAGCAAAGCCAAAGCTAAATCCGCTACGAAGGTAAAAGCAAAGGCTGAGCCAAAGAAGCAAGTAGCTAAAAAATCCACGGCAACCGCCAAAGCCAAAGCGACACCCAAGGCCAAGGCAACCGCCAAAACCAAGGTGACGAACAAATCCGGGGTTACACAAAAGACTGCTGCTAAAGCCAAAGCAGCTCCAGCCCCGGCAAAAAAGGCAGTAAAGGAAAAATCAGGATCTAAAACTCCCGCTAAAGCAAACACAGAGGTTAAAGCAAAAGCCAAGGTGACAGCAGCATCCAAAACACCCAAAGACAAAAAACCAGCCGCCAGCAAAACCACTGCAACTAAAGCAGCCAAACCGGCGTCTGCAGCGAAACAACCGGCAAAGAAAACTGCCGCTAAGGCGAGAACAACTAAACGAGTTGACGCTCAGCCAGCTGACTTTACACCATATACCCGGAAGAAAAACGAAGAGTATATGAATGAAGAACAGCGCGCTCACTTCCGCCAGATTCTGATCGACTGGAAACGCCAGTTGATGGAAGAAGTAGACCGCACTGTTAACCACATGAAAGATGTAGCGTCTAACGACCCTGATCCGGCAGACCGGGCAACTCAGGAAGAAGAGTTCAGCCTGGAACTGCGAACCCGTGACAGAGAGCGTAAACTGATTCGCAAGATCGACAGCACCATAGACCTGATTGATCAGGACGACTATTGGTACTGTGAATCCTGTGGTGTTGAAATCGGTATTCAGCGTCTTGAGGCGCGACCGACTGCAACGCAATGTATTGACTGCAAAACACTGGATGAAATCAAAGAGAAGCAGATTCACGGCTGATCTTTGTGACAAGCGAGCCCACGATGACTGACACGCCTCAGTACGTGGGTCGCTTTGCTCCATCTCCTACCGGTCCCCTGCACTATGGATCTCTGATTGCTGCGCTCGCCAGCTGGCTCGATGCCCGGCACCATCAGGGTCGATGGCTGTTGCGTATCGAGGACCTCGACCCACCGAGAGAAGACCCTGCTTCACCCACAGTCATCATGCGCCAGTTAGAGGCGCTGGGACTCTGGTGGGATGGTGAAGTCTTATTTCAGAGTTCCCGGGACGATGCCTATCGGGAGGCGCTGGCGGCACTGGCAGCAACAGGGCAGGTGTTTGCCTGCCGCTGCACTCGCAAACAGGTCGGGCCTGTTTACCCGGGGACTTGCCGGGACCGTGCTATCCCGCTCGACAGTGATGACATTGCGATACGTTTCCGGGTTCCGGACAACAGGACCATCAGTCTTACGGATCCGGTTGCAGGTCAGCATCACTGGCACAGCAACAGAGAAGTCGGTGACTTTATTGTCCGCCGCCGCGATGGTCTGTTCGCTTATCAGCTGGCCGTGGTGGTCGATGACGACTATCAGAAGGTCACCCATGTCATCAGAGGCAGCGACCTGCTGGATTCCACGCCACGGCAATTATTTCTGCTGGAGGCGCTGAACTTACCAGCACCTGACTATGTTCATATACCTGTACTGCTAGGTGCGGATGGTGCCAAGCTCAGTAAACAGGCCCATGCTCAGCCCGTGGACACGACCAACACCGAGCAGGTTTTACGCTATGCACTGATGGTGTTGAAGCAGCCAGAACCACCCGGGGTTGCCAGTATCGAAGACTTGCTGAGCTTCGCTTCGGCAAACTGGAACATCCGCTTGTTACCCCGGCAGATGTCAGTTCCGTGGGCAGCAAATCCCTGGTTCTGAGCAGCGGCTACCAAGTCTCGCGGCTTTCCGCTATCGTTTACCGGCTCAGGTAACTATTGTCGCAGCATGAGTCATCACTCAGACAACCCTGACATTCACAACCTCCTACGGAGTGACCGAAGCTTTGCTGAACAGACTGTTTATCTTTCTCGTCTTCGGACTCTTTGTGTTCTCGCCGGATGTTTCGCGCTGGTGGGCGGCTGACTCTGTCACGGCCTGGTATGGCAACTATATCCCCTGGCTGCTGGTCATCGCCGGCTGCTACTGGATACAGTACATCCGGAACCGGCCGCCGGAGTAGCAGATGGGTTTTACACTAAACCAACTGTTCACCACCGGTCTGATCTATCTGACAATTCTGTTCGGTTCCGCCTACGCCACCGAAAAAGGCTGGCTGCCAAGAGCAATGACCCATCACCCGGTAACGCGGATACTGTCGCTGGGCGTATTTGCCGGAGCTATTTGCTTTAACGGCGCCCTTGGTCTCATGTCTGAATACGGGTCCGGTTTTCTCCTGTATTTTATGGGTGCAAGCAGCGCCTTCATCATGAGCTCAGTACTCCTCGGCCCCATCAGCCGCATCGCTGTTTCCCACAAACTGGGGTCGCTGGCTGACTTTTTCGCCTTTCGTTACCCGGCACCCTGGGTTGGCGGGCTGGTCACAGTGCTGATGCTGATCGGTCTGCTACCACTGATTGCCCTGCAGATTCATGCGGTATCGGTCACTGCGCACCTGCTCAATCAGGATCTCAGCGAAGACGGGCTGGCTATCGTTTTCTGTATCACCATGACACTGTTCGCCATTCTGTTTGGCGCCCGGCATTTATCCACCCGCGACAAACATCAGGGGCTGGTTGTCGCTATCGGTCTTGAATCAGTGATCAAGCTGGCTGCATTCATGACTCTGGCCTGGTATACGATCAACGTCGTATTTGACGGCTGGGACGGCATGAACAGCTGGCTGATTGCCAACAGGGAAGCAGTGGGGCGACTGCAAATTCCACTCAACGAAAACTCATCGCGGACACTGTTATTGTTGTTTTTCGCCTCCGCCGTTGCCCTGCCACACGTCTATCACATGCTGCTCACCGAAAATGACGACGTCAGACTTCTGCGCAGTGCGCGCTGGGGATTTCCCCTGTACATGATGCTGATCAGCCTGTGTATTCCACCGGTATTCTGGGGCGCCCAGAAGCTGGGATTGACCATGCCGGCAGAATTCTACGCCATCGGCATCGGTCTGCAGACCGGTGAGCACGGCATTACCCTGTTTACCTTTGTCGGCAGCCTCGCCGCAGCCAGTGGCGTGCTGATTGTTTCCACCCTGGCGCTCGCCAGCATGACGCTGAATCACGTTATTCTACCTCTGTATCAGCCTAACCAGGCCAGAGACTGGGCTGGTTTCCTGCTGAATTCACGGCGTTTGCTGATCATCGGTATTATTCTGGCCTCTTACGGCATGTATCGGTTTCTGACCACAGACCAGACTCTGACCAGCCTGGGGATCGTCGCCTTCGTTGCTGTACTGCAGTTTCTGCCCGGACTGATTGGCGCTGTGTACTGGCGCAAGGCAAATATGACAGGTTTCCTGGCGGGGTTGATCGCGGGCTTTGCGATCTGGTTCGGGGCGCTGTTCTACCTCCTGATGAATGACATTTTCTACTCAAGCATTCTGATATCAACTCCGCTACTGGTGGAACCTGGCGCCTATCAGCCAGGTCTGTTTGAGCTGAGTGAGCAGGCCTGGCATGTGGCGGCCATGACCTCCTTCAGCCTTAACCTCACCGCGTTCCTGGTATTTTCCTATCTCAGCAAACCCACACTGGACGAATTGCGGGCAGCCGATGAGTGCCTGACGAACTCCTTCGCCCGGCCTTTCCAGGGCACGCTGGAAGCACAGTCGGTCGCCGATATTGAAGACAGCCTGTCCCGGGCTCTGGGTCAGGCTGTCTCTTCACGGGAAATCAGTCTCGCACTTGCGGAACTTCGTTTTGGTGAAGATGAAAACCGGCCCTATGCTCTGAACCAGTTACGAAACCAGATGGAGTCGAACCTGTCGAGCACTCTCGGGCAGACCCTTGCTCACAACATCATCCATCAGTTCGTACCTTATAAGTCTGCGCCGGAAGCACCTCGCAGCGAAAGTTTGTATACCATCGAAGCCCGGCTCGAGGATTTTCGCTCTCAGCTGACGGGGCTGGCGGCGGAACTGGATGGTCTGCGCCGATACCACCGGCAGGTTTTGCAGGATCTGCCACTGGCGGTCTGCACCATAGGCGAAGGTATGACTGTACTGACCTGGAACCATGCGATGGAACAGCTCACCGGTATTCCGGCTGAACGTATCGTTGGCTCCACGCTGATATCACTGCCTGAAGAGTGGCACTGGTTATTGGGTAATTTCACCACCAGTGATGACAATCATCGCATTAAGGCATCGGTGGACCTTCATGGCCGGCAGTTTTTGCTGAACCTGCACAAGGCATCAATTGAGCATATTCCTGAAACCCGCAGCGACACCGTCATTGTTATTGAAGATGTTACTGAAGCTCATCTGTTAGAAGCCCAGTTGCTGCACAATGAACGGCTCGCCTCAATCGGACAGTTAGCAGCAGGCGTTGCCCATGAAGTAGGCAATCCTGTCACCGGTATTGCTTGTCTGGCGCAGAACCTGAAGCTGGACAGCGACGCGCCT
>JAGRIO010000087.1 GCA_020443225.1 Pseudomonadales bacterium | reverse complement strand
CTATGAGCGTCAGTGATGTGGAAGCAGCCTTAGCTGCGGCTGGCATCGAAACCACAATTACCCTCTTCAGTGAATCAACTGCGACCAGCGCCGAGGCGGCGGAGCAGATCGGTTGCGAATTAGGTCAGATCGCCAAGAGCCTCGCTTTCCTGATCGACGGTGAGCCCATCGTCGTGCTGGCCAGCGGCGACGTGATGATTGATGACAGGAAACTGGCCAGTCACTTCGGTGTCGGCAGAAAGAAGGTTAAAGCAGCCAAACCAGAGCAGCTGCTTGAGATATACGGCTATGTGCCTGGCGCCATGCCGCCTCTGGGGCACAGGACCGCAGGATTGCGAACTTTTCTCGATACCTCACTGCAACGCTTTGATCAGCTCTATGCTTCCGGCGGGGCGGTTAATGCGATTTTCCCGGTCAGCCTGCCGACACTGCAGGCAGCGACTGGCGGCCAGTTCGAGAGCTTTGCCAGATAATCCCTGTTTCGCGCCAGAAGGCTCAGCCTTTACCAATGGTCATCATCAGGAAGCCGGTAAATGCTGCATTGCTGGGTGACAAGCTGGGATCAACCCGCTGCTTCATATCCAGAATCTGGCGTCTGAACTCTTCATAGAATGCCCAGGAAGGTCGCGGCTTGTATTCCAGATTCTCAAGCTCCAGATACCTGATGACATTCTTCGCAGTAGTCGGCTTCACAAACACTTCCTGTGCCGGTCGCATATACAACGGGGTAATGGTCATCAGACTCCACTTGGCGATCTTCCCCCGGGCGAGAATATCCAGCACCATGTCAAAGCCTTTTTCCTGCTTGCCGTGCAACATTAACTGGAAACCCATCGCCAGCGCCTCACGCTCATCACGGTCGAGCCCGTTGATGTAATCCCGGAATTTGGGTTTCTCAAACAACGACACCATGGAAGAGCGGCTGACGATTTTTATCAGCGAGTCCAGCACCGGACCGGTTTGCTTAAATGCATCCTTGCTGAGCAGAGTCTGGGTCTGCTCAGTCATACGGGTAACATTGTGCTTCTTACCAATAGCCTGAATATCCGGATGAGAGAAGCCACCGGGGTACTGACTCAGAAAATCTGCTTCGGCCTGTCTGAGTTTTTCAAGATTCATCAATGTCTCCTGATCTGAACCGCGGGTTGCATGACTGTTTCGCTTGAGAGTAATCGGGCAGACTCATACCATCAACTGATTTCGTTGTGCAGAACAGCGGCGTGCGCTGTCTTTTGCCGGCGACCTGTCACAGCACTGCAGGCATAGTCGGCACCCAACTAACTGTTAAATCGCCCAAAGATAAAAATGTATGCCTTCACAGACCCGTATGAATGACACGCTATGCAGCGAATCACCGCCGGTCACGCTGATGGGCATAGACCTGGCATGGCAGCCAGAAAAGAACCCATCGGCGCTGGCGACCGGAGAACTGCGGGGTAATCATCTGCTGATTCACCGGGTTGACCATGGCATCACCGGGCTGCAGAACATCATGACGCTCATCGACAGTGTCAGCGATCTGAGAGGACTGGCGATTGATGCGTCTCTCGTCATCAACAACACCACCGGTAAACGCGATTGTGAAAGAGACCTCAGCCGGGTCTATGGTGGCCGCAAGGCGGGTTGTCATTCCAGCAACCTTACTCTGTACCCGGACCCCGCGAGTGTGCGGCTGGCAGGTTTGCTGGAAAGCAGGGGTTTTAAACTGCAGGGTCCACCGGACGCCGGGCACTGGATGATTGAATGCTATCCACACCCCGCAATCATTGAGCTGTTCGGATTGCCGGAACGCCTGCTGTACAAAAAAGGGAACGTCGCCGGCAAGCGAGCCGGGCAGATCAGGCTGGCACGGTTGCTGGCGGGGCTCAGTCAGTCACGGCGACTGAAACTGACCCTGGCACCAACGTGCTGTCACCTGCTGGATGAAACCGTTATTACCGGAAATCGCGGTCAGGCGCTGAAGTCTCATGAAGACGCCCTAGATGCGATCGTCTGTGCCTGCATCGCCGCCTGTTATACCCAGGCACCGGACAACAGGATGTTTGGAGATCGCGCGAATGGACATATCTATGTGCCGCAGGGTCAGGCCTGAATTGACTCAGACAAGCCCGCGTTTACTTGCTTCCAGCGTTGCCTCTGCCCGCGAGGTGACATTCAGCTTGCGGTAGATATCCCGTACATAGCTGGATGCGGTGTTATAGGTAATGCCCAGCATCTCCGCAACCCGTGGCACCGTGAATCCCTTAGCCAGCAATTGCAGCACCTGGCGTTCGCGGGGTGCCAGTGGGTCGTCCCCTTCTTCAGCGCGGAAAAAGTTCAGCAGCCGCAGCGCGATAGAGGCTGACAGCGGTGGTTTGTTCTGACGAATGCCCTGCAACATGGCAACGAGCGTATCGAGGGTTTCTTCTTTCAGGATGTAGCCGTCTGCACCAGAGCGAATCGCAGTGAAAATGCTTTCATCATCATTCATGACGGTCGACACGACGATGGTAATTTCTGCACCAGCCTGCCGGCGTGCCGCTTCCAGAGCCCGGATCACGTCCTGGCCGCTGCCATCCAGCAGACCCAGATCGACCAGCGCCAGATCAGGCAGTGCCTGCCTCAGCTCTGCCAGCGCACCTTTGACCGAATCGGCGGTGCGCACGCTGGCCTCGGGAAAGGCCTGCTTCACCGCCTTCTCCAGCCAGGCTCTGGCCTGCGGGTGATCTTCGGTAATCAGACAATCCTGTAACTGACTCATAGTGATGTCCTGTGTAGTCTTTTGTCCTGCATGTCGCAATGGTAATTGACGTCTGCTGCTGAAGCGGTACTAACCCGCACCAGGCGGGTTAACGTAACGGCAGTATCAGCCTGACCCGGCAACCGGGCTCTGCCTGCTCAAATACAATGCTGCCCCCCAGCTCACCTGTTCTGCGGTTCATGCCCGCAACGCCATTCCCCGGCTGCAGACCATCCCAGCCGCAGCCGAAATCCCGGGCAACCAGTTCCAGTTCGCCCGGGCGCTGGGACAGATAAATATCCAGCCGCGTCGTACCTGCATGCTTAATGACGTTCGAGATTAACTCACGCAGAATCCGTTGCAGATGATAGTGAAACCGGTCAGTCACCCAGGGGTCACTGGTCATATCTTTTACCCAGTTCAACTCTATGCCGGTTTTTTCACACCGCTCGCGGGCTTCCGCTTCGCTGGCCGCCAGCACCACTGAAAACTGCCCGCCCTGACTTCTGCCACCCGCAACGATGGCGCGAATTTCCTGCAGAGCCTCGCGCGCCAGGGCGGCCTGTTCTTCGGATTCGGCGGAGTAGACCAATGACAGCACCTTGCTGCCAACGTCGTCATGAATGTCAGAGAAAATGCGCTCACGCTCCAGACGGATGCGCTGCTCCGTATCCAGCCGTGCCTGATAGTCCTGCACAAACCGGTACGCCAGGATAACCAGCATAGTGATCATCAGAAATGGTGCAGAAAACTGCAGCCAGAAGAACTGCTCTTTCCACAGCGTGACTGCCACCATGGCGTTCATACTGAGGTCATGGAGACCGAATGCCGCGACAATCAACATACAGCAGGCAAATGCCAGAATGCGCGGCTCACGCTGACGCCAGGTTTGCCAGGCCGACAGACCCACCAGATACAATGCAATCACCAGGGTCACCGAATGAAAATAACTGTTCGTGGCCGATAACACATCCAGACTGACGACGGCGTAATAAAGCGTCGCCGCCAGACCAAACCCCAGCATCAGCCTTTCCCGCAGCGGATAGTGCAGCGCCATCAACCGGTGCGCGAACAACGCGAGACAGATGCCATACCAGTCCACCGCGCTGTGTACCAGCCACCACCATACCCGGGCACTGACAGGAATATTCTGAATATAGAGATTCAGACTGTAGAAACACCAGGCCAGACAACTGAGCCCGAAAAACAGGTACTGTGTGGAATGACGCTCGGATATCCACAAGGTCAGCGCCAGCAGCGCAGTGATCAGCGAAATATCGAAGGTCGCCTGACTGAAGGTAATCTGCCAGGTAAACCGGCGTTCATACTGAGGTGACAACTCCTTCCAGGGACCTATCACAACCGGCGGCAAATGCCCGAAGCCCGGGTAGGTGGCCAGCCGGACATAAACGTAGTTATCCGTTGCCTGCCAGGCGCTCTCTGGTAGCCGGTAAAGAAATGGCCGGTTCCAGTTGCGGGCCATGGGTTCTGTAAAAGAACCGCCATCACCCAGAAACTGCTGATTCAGCCACACAGCCTGATTCATTGAAAACCGCCACAGATACAACGCCCAGGAGTCTGGCCAGGGTTGGTCGGACAGCCGGAACCGGTACCAGCCCTGCTGACCCGGCAGGCCTTCCCGTGCCCACAGGTGGGGTAGCCGAACGGGTTGCCAGTCACCATTCACCGGGGGCCGGTCACCATCATGCAACAGAAAATCAGCATGCAGCCGGTCATGGTCACTGCTGAAAAGGTCCGAAGCCTGATCTTGCGTTGTTGTCGCCGCATACAGCGGCGTCGGCAGCACAGCGTAAAGGAACAGGCTCGTCAGCAACCAGAGAGTGATGTTTACAGTTACACGCATCGTCGTTTTGTACGGCAGGCTTTGCAGACAAACAACCCCTTGAACTCAGGGGTTACCCGTCAGCATAACGGTTTTATGCTGATTATCGCTGCCACAGTATCAAATAACCTCGGTTCGGCGTTCTCTGGCGGGCGAAACGGCCAATATGCGCTAAGCTTCGGAACATACACAGGGAAATTTTCAGCTTGAAATCAGTACGTCGTCTGGCGTGGCTGCTGCTTGGTCTGTGCCTTGCCACAACTCTCAGCGCCCGCGAAATGCTTGTTCTCGAAGCAGATACACCAGCTCAGCATCCGGAGCGGTATACCTATCTGTCCTTCGATCCGGGCCGCACAAAAACTATCGACGACATCCTGGCCCAGGACGAAGACCAGTGGCAGTTGAATCATAGGGACTTTATCCATCTGGGTTTCAGCACGGACAATATCTGGGCAAGGATCAGTCTGAAAGTGGGTGATCCTGATGAGCCGGTCTGGATCATCAATCTGGCTGACCCGCTCAAGGACGAAATCGATCTCTACATTGTCAGCGATGGCAAGGTACAGGAGACCTTTCACGCGAGGGCAAATCAAAGCTTCGATATGCGGGTGTCACCCCACAGACACTTCCTTTTCCCGGTCAATCTTTCGCAGTATCAGGAAGCCGACATCTATATCCGGATGAATTTCAGGCAGCACATCATTCTGCCACTGGAGATCATGCCCAGGTCAGAATTTCTTAAGATGGACCAGCAGAGCTCTTTCGTCATTGCGCTATGTACCGGCGCACTGCTGGTCATGTCTGTCTATAACCTGTTTATCTTCCTCAGCACCAGAAATCTGTCTTACCTCTTCTATGTCGGCACAGTGCTGAACGCTGGCATGTACTTCATCTGCATGAACGGCTATGGCTTTCAGTATCTGTGGCCCAATGCGCCGGACTGGAACAACGCAGCACCTCTGGTCTTCGGGTCGGGCGTCGCGATATTCGGCAATCTGTTCACCTTTCATTTTCTGGGACTTCGTCGCCATACGCTGAGCCACTACTGGATGGTCGCCTTATTGGTTGGTTCCAGTACTGGAATGATTGCAGCATTCCTGGGCGAGTACGTTCTCAGTAACACCATCAACAGCATCACTGGCCTGATCTGCTGGATTACCTTTGCCAGTCTGGGGCTTAAATCCTGCTGGGAAGGAAATCGCTATGCCATTTATTTTTCCATTGCGTGGTTGCTGCCATTCATCAGTTGGACGCTACTGAATCTTGGCTTTATCGGAATCGTTCCCCTCTCGCTGAACCTGCTTTACGTGAGTTACGGCGCTTTCATTGTCCAGACGATTCTGAATTCACTGGCCCTGGTAGAACGCATCAAGGTCATCGAAGCGGAAAAGCAGCAGGTGCTGGCAGATAACCGGGCCAAGATGAACTTCCTGGCCAAGATGAGCCACGAGCTGCGCACACCCATGAACGGCATACTGGGCATGGCAGAGCTGCTGACCGGTGAAGTCAAAGATCCACGCGCCAGGAATTATGCAGAAGTCATCAAGTCCTCAGCTTCGACCCTGCTGACGATTATTAATGACATCCTGGATTACTCAAAAATAGAAGCGGGGAAAATGGCCCTTGAGAACATTCCCTTTGATCTGCGGGAAGTCATCGATCACTGCCTGAACATTCAGAGTATCCAGAGCCGTAACAAGAACATCGTACTCTACGCCGATATTGCACCTGATATTCCGGCCAGCGTTTATGGCGACCCGACCCGCATCGGCCAGATTTTGCTCAACCTGACCTCTAACGCGGCCAAATTCACAGAGCAAGGTCATGTTGGTATACGGGTCGTATACGAAGATGCAGAACAAAACCTGATTCAGATTTCCGTTGAGGACTCTGGTGTGGGTATTGAGCCTTCAGAGCAGTTAGGACTGTTTGATGCCTTTCATCAGACTTCTGCTTCCGTCAACCGCACCCACGGCGGCACCGGGCTGGGTCTGAACATCACCCGGCAACTGGCAGAACTGATGGGCGGGCATATCAGCGTCAGCAGCACGCCAGGTAAGGGGTCCACCTTCAATGTCACCCTGAACTTAACTTCTGCCGCGCCCGCGCCTACGAAAATCGACGTCATTCCACGACCGGTCGTTCTGCTGATTGAGGAAAACAAGCAGCTGGGTAGTGTGATTCACCAGCAGAACAAGATCTGGCCATTCGACATTGCGTGGGTGAACAGCGTGGATGAAGCTCTGATGTATCTGCAGTCAAACGCTCAGTTCAGACCTGACCTGATTTGTTTTAATCGGGAATCTGCTCTTTCATACCAGACTACGATGGAAACCATTCAAAGTCTGGTACCGCTGAAAACCGAGTTTCTGGCGCTGGAGGACACGACTCATGCTGGCGTTGTTTCCCGTCGTAAAACAGCGCTCGATTTTATTTCAGTTCGCAAACCCCTGTGCATACAGGACTATCCACGCCTGTTCATAAAAGCGATGAACAATGATCTCAGCACCACCAAAATCCTGTCACCAGAGGTGCCAGCAACCGAACCAGCAGGGAACCGCCTGAACGTACTGGTGGTTGAAGACAACGCCGTCAATCAGATGGTTATCAAAGGTTTGCTGAACAAACTGCACCATAAGGCTACGATCACAGAGAATGGTCAGGAAGCGGTTAAGGTATTTACTGCTCAGCAGGACGAGTTCGACATCATTCTGATGGATTGCGAGATGCCCGTCATGGATGGCTTTACCGCTACCCGTCATATCAGGCAGTGGGAAGAGGATAACCACTGCGAACCCATTCCTATTGTTGCGTTGACGGCCCACATACTGCCAGAACAACAGCAATCCTGTTTCGATGCGGGGATGGATGAGCTGTTGACGAAGCCAGTAGAAATTGAGCGCCTTAAGTCTACCCTGAACCGCAACACCGACCGCTTCCAACGTCTGCGCTCTATCCGGGTGTGACAATAACGAGCCGGGCAGAAATTCTTTACCCGATCTTTCGTGATTTTAATAATGGCATTGGCTAGTATCTGCCGGACTTCTGGTTGCAACGGACAATGACATGACCATCACTACGCCCGTCTGGCGTCGACGCCAATTCATTAAAGCCATGGGCGCCACACTCGGCGCGCTTTCCCTGCGGGGTTATGACGTACTGGCAGAAGCTGCTGCGCACTTTACCCATGGCATCGCCAGTGGGGACCCGTTAGCAGACCGCGTCATTCTGTGGACCCGCGTAATTCCAGGCAACGGTCGTCATGAATCTCTGCCGGTCAACTGGGAAGTATCAAAAGATGCGAAGTTCCGGCGCCTGGTCGCCAGTGGCGAAACCACTACCAGCGCTGACCGCGACTATACAGTAAAGGTTGATGCCACCGGCCTCAGACCCGGCGAGTCCTATTTTTATCGCTTTATCAGCCGTGGCGTTGCCAGTGTCACCGGGCAAACCCGCACCCTGCCACAAGGCAGGGTACGTTCATTCCGTATGGGCGTAGCTTCCTGCTCAAACTTTCCACAGGGTTACTTCAATGCTTACCGGCATATGAGCGAGCAGGACCTTGACCTGGTACTGCATCTGGGCGACTACATTTATGAATACGCAGAAGGCGACTATGCCAACCCGGTTGCGCTGAACCAGCTTCACCGCCACGTTAAACCGGATAATGAGATCCTGTCGTTAGAGGACTACCGGACCCGCTATGGTCTGTACCGCACCGACGAAGACCTGCAGGCGTTGCATGCCCGTCACCCATGGATCTGCGTATGGGATGACCATGAGCTGATGAACAATACCTGGAAGGCCGGTGCTGAGAACCACAACGAAGGTGAAGGTGACTTTATGGCGCGGGTCGAAGCCGCACGCCAGGCCTATCACGAGTGGTTACCCATCAGAACCCGCACCAGCGCACAGGAAAGTATTTACCGGTCGTTCCAGGTGGGCGACCTGGCTGACCTGATCATGCTGGATACCCGCCTGCATGGCCGCGACCGGGGTCTTGATTACAATCAGGATGTCATCCCGCTGCAGGGCGTATGGCAACGCCAGGCTGACGGTAGCCATACCTACCTGGGTACTGAACTTGAAGCAGATGCCGGCCTGCCTGACAGGGTTACACTGCCACTGCCATACGATTTTTCTGCCAGACCTTTTTCGGAAACCAGCGTTATCCCGGTAACTGACTATGACAGGGTAAAAGCCACCGGCGATGACCTGCCTGATACATGGGGCTATCAGACCAACCCGGTCGCGTTCCGGCAGCTCATCGAAGATGAGAGCCGCACCATAATGGGTATGGATCAGGAAAACTGGGTGAAGCAGGCACTGGCTGAAGGTCAGAACCGGGGCGCAACCTGGCAGGTACTGGGGCAGCAGGTGCTGATCGGCAAGGTCAACATCCCCTATCTGGATGATGAGAAACTCAAGGACCTGAAGCTGAATGACTACTCACGCAAACTGGTTACCCGCATGCGTCACCTCAGCCAGCACGATATGCCCTTTAATCTGGATGCCTGGGATGGTTATGCCCCGGCACGACGCCGCCTGTACGAAGACCTGAAAACTCACGGTACCAACCCGCTGGTACTGGCGGGCGATACCCACAACGCCTGGGCCTTTAACCTGCGGGACGACGCAGGTACGGCAGTGGGTATTGAAGTGGGCACGCCGGGAATCTCGAGCCCTGGCCTGGAGCGATTTCTGGGTATGGACCCAGCTGTCATGGCCAGCACCCTGCTGGCATCCAGCCCTGAACTGGTGGAAACCGATACGTCACAGCGCGGCTGGACAGAGCTGACCCTGACCCCAAAATCGGCGGTCAGTCAGTTTCATTTTGTCAGCACCATTCTCAGCCGTAACTTCAGCGTGCAGTCTTCAACACCGCTGGTGTGTAAGGCTGGCACTAAACAGTTCGATCATCCCCGCAGCGAAAGCTAGCAGGCGGGGGACGACAGCCGCAGGCCAGTTTTACCAATGGCCTGCAGCCTGTTGCTGTCTGACAAAATTCACGAAGTGAAAGACAAACCGCTGCCTGGCTTCCACCATAATTTCGTCCAGCGGTAGCTTCTTGATTCGCGGCAGGTCCGCCTTATCAAAGGTATTGCACAACTGACTGTCCCCGATCAGCGTTTGCAGCTTCACCGCTACGGCACGAGGGTGCACATCATCAGAACCGGGGATGATACAGGTGGGCACCTTAATGGCCCGCAATTCCTCTTCCGTCGCGCCGATCACCGGCAGATCAGCCCCGGCATCAAAATAATCACGCCATTCCTGCATGACCGACGTGAAATACCCGACCTCCAGATTCATCAGAATGTCACGATTGCCGGGATTCTCCTGAATCCGTTCAGCAAAGAACTCTGTTTCGCATACTGCAGCCATCCCACCCACTTCCGCCGCAGTTTTAAACTGCCCGTAATATTGCTCGCCCAGAAAATCTGCCGCATAGCGACCGCCGGTTACCCACCAGACTAACAAGCCCTTCACCTGGTCCGGATAACGGGTTGCCAGCAGCAAAGACAAACGACAACCCGCTGACACACCACCCGCAATCACCGGGAAGGCATCAAGCGCGTCCAGCAATGCATAGACATCCTCTGCCCACATTTCCTGCTCAGAAATGCCCGAGACAATAGAGACATCAGACTTCCCACAGTTGCGGCGATCATGAATCAGCACCCGATAGCCTTCCTTGCTCAGCGCATCAGCGAGAAAGCGCACATCCTCCATCGGGTTTCTGCCCCCTGGCGTCAGGACAATCCAGTCACCCGTATCACCCACAATGTCATAGTGGATGTTCACACCCTGGCGTTTGAATATTGGCAATCAACTATCCCCTTGTTCAGTAAACGTATTCCGGGCACCGGCAAACTCGTTGAGCCCCAGCTGTGCCCGAATCTCCTGACCCAGCGCTGTTTCGACATTATCAATCGGAATACCGGTCGAATCGGCGATTCTGGTCATACGCTGAAAATTGGCCGCTACCCCGGCCGCATCAACAACCACAGCCGCACCTGCCACCTTATATAAGGCATCCCGGCATTCCAGCAGCGCTGCCTCGTCCCGCGAAGCAAATGCTTCTGCAAAGCGCATCAGTTCAACGCCATAGAGAATACCCACTGCTGCGGCCTGCTCGTCGCCTTTCAGCACCTGAAGATCAATATCGGTTTCTGAATTCTGCGCGCTCACACGGAGCATCGTGGCATGTGAATTCGTTCAGTAGAAACACTGGTTCCAGGCCGATACCCTGCCGGCAACCAACTCCATCTGCATCCGGTTGATTGACCGGTCATCGAATTCGCCAAAATGCGCCATCCTGGCAATCGACAGATACTGGGCTTCGGCCAGCGCCAGCCAGTCTCTTACCGCATTGGGCACAGATGACAGCGCACGAAGTACATTGGCCGTCCTGCCAGGGCGCCACAGATCCTGTTCCCTTTCACCGGTCCGATCCCTGGCGATCATCGGTAGATAACCCGTATCTTCAACCAGGCATTCCGGGGTGTAGCGAGTGGGTTCACCCGTTACAGGTTCTGGCAGTGTTTCCGCGGCCACGCCAATCGCCCGATTAAATTCATCGACCGAGATCACGGCCACCACCACGCCTACTAGTTCTGCATACTCTGCTTTCGACAGACCCGAGCCTGCATTAGCTGCTATATAGTCGCCCGTGATACGGGTCTGGTCAGTAACAATACGGTGAACTGCATCGACCCAGATATCGGGCAGACCCGTTACAGCAGCATGCTGACCTTTAAAGGTATAGGGGGAAAGTGCCATAGTCACAATCCAGGGCTGCTCTGGTCTCGGCAGCTACCGCCACGCGCTGTTCACCTGTCAGCCAGGTTCCCGGCTGCGCCAGCGCCTGCCAGAATGCCCGATGGGCTGACTGGATATCTTCCCTGACGGGATACACAGAATCTGAGTAATCAAACATAGCTCTACTTCCCTTTACAGGTTATTCAGGCTGATTTTCCAGGTACGGAACCTGTTTCCTCTGCGGCTCACTATAAGCGATTTTCCGCCCCATCGTCTGCTGTGCCGATGCTGCCACCCTGCAATACACCGCAATCCGCTGCATGCCGGTCCTGCTGGCCTTCAACAGCGATCACACACGCATTTAAGCCTTTGATT
>JAGRIO010000086.1 GCA_020443225.1 Pseudomonadales bacterium | reverse complement strand
CCAGACGTTCACCACTTATGAGCACCAGGCCGGAATAGTGTCTGACATGGCAGACACTATTCCGGCCTTCCGCCTGGCTGCTCACCCCATGACTTTGTTGAAGTTTTCCACCGCACTGGCGAACTCTTCCATGAAATTCTGCACCACAGTTCTCGCTGACAACGAATCGTTCATCATGCCAACGCCCTGCCCAACCCAATAGGTGGCCAGCTTCTTCGCGCCAGGATGACCGGCCTCTGCCAGTTTATCGATACGATTCAGCGCCGGACCGCTAACAAGCCCCTGCAGGGGCATGGGCAAAGGCTCTGGTGCATCCTCTTCCATCCAGGCGTCCGTCCAGGGAGAACGTAACTGCCGCGTGTATTTACCGGTCCGGCTTTTTGAACGCACTGTCTGTCGTGAAGTCGCCGTTAACATCTTTTCCTTGATAGAAGGCAGCGTTTCCGCTTCTGTGGTGGTCAGCCACACGGATCCTGTCCAGACACCCGCCGCACCCATCATCATGCACCCGGCCATCTGCTGGCCGGTAACAATGCCACCGGCTGCCAGAACCGGCACCTGCGCGCCTTCTTTGCGCAGGGTTTCCAGCACTTCAGGCACCACCACCATGGTAGAAATTTCGCCACAATGACCACCTGCTTCAGTGCCTGAGACCACCAGAAAATCGACGCCTGCGTCCACATTTTTCATGGCATGTTCCCGCGAGCCGGTCAGCGCACCTACCGCGATACCTTTTTCGCGCGCAGCATCAACCATAAACCTGGGCGGCGCTCCCAGGGCATTGATAATGGCGCGGATCGGGTGCCGCATCGCGACTTCCATCTGCTGGCTGGCACCTGATTCCCGAAGATTATCGCCAAATCCTTCCGGAATGGCCCCGTCCCACAGTCCTGCGGTGTCGATACCATTTTCTGCCAGTATCCGTTCCACATGGCGACGATGAGCATCCGGTACCCGGTCCAGCAGTTCTTCCGGGCGCAAGGATCCTTCCCGGTCGGCCATACTGGTGGGCACAATGAGGTCAACGCCATAGGGTTTGCCATCGATGTGCTCATCAATCCAGTTAAGCTCAATTTCCAGGGATTCCGGCGTATGGCCTACCGCCCCCAGAACCCCAAAGCCGCCTGCCTTACTGACTTCGACGACCACGTCACGGCAATGACTGAAGGCGAACAGCGGAAATTCACAACCCGTCAGATCACAGATATCAGTTTTCATTATTTTCTGGTTCCATGGCTAAAGTAAAAAGCGTGCCAGCAGCTGCTGTTGATTGAGACTTACTGTATCCAGATTGATATCCAATCGCCAGCCTGCTTGACTGCGCCATCAACTTCTAGAGAATAGCCAGCAATCTTTATCTGGCAGGAATGATTCAATGAATGACAACACCATAGCCGTCATTGGGGCAGGCACCATGGGAAATGGCATCGCGCAACTGGCAGCCAGCGCAGGTCTTAAGGTCCATATGATCGATGTCAATGCATCAGCACTGGATGCTGGCATGACCGCCATCAACCGGGCGCTGGAGCGGGCCGTTAGCCGCGATAAACTGTCAGCGGATGATGCGGCAGCCACACAAGCGCGACTTCAGCCTGCCACCAGTCTTGAGGGTATCGGTGAGTGCAGCCTGATCATTGAAGCTGCCTCAGAGAATCCTGAGGTTAAACGCAGTATTTTCCGCCAGTTACATGAAGCGGCCCACCCAGACGCCATTCTGGCATCCAACACGTCTTCGATTTCTCTGACCGATATTGCCGCCCACAGTGGCCGGCCTGACAAGGTTATCGGTATGCATTTTTTCAACCCGGCCCCGGTGATGGCGCTGGTAGAGGTTATACGTGCATTGCAAACATCTGATGAAACCTTTACCAGAACCCGCGACCTGGCGCTGCAGTTGGGTAAAACACCGGTTGAAGTCAAAGACTCGCCGGGCTTTATCGTTAATCGCATGTTAGTGCCTATGATCAACGAAGCGGTTTTTGTACTGGCAGAAGGCGTTGCTTCAGCACAGGATATTGATGCAGCCATGAAGCTGGGCTCAAACCAGCCCATGGGGCCACTGGCACTGGCAGACCTGATCGGTCTGGATATCTGCCTGTCGGTAATGGAGGTGCTCTACGCGGAATTTGCCGATTCCAAGTACCGTCCCTGCCCACTATTGAAGCAAATGGTCGCAGCGGGATATCTCGGCAGAAAATCCGGCCGTGGTTTCCACCATTACGCCTGAACGATCACAAACCCGATGACAGGGAAAGGAAACTATTGTGACTAAATTATCCGTACTCGATCTCGCCCCCGTCGTACAGGGCAGCAACCCCACCGAGGCACTGCAACACTCGCTGGACCTTATCCGGCATGCCGAAGCCTGGGGCTATAACCGCTACTGGGTAGCGGAACACCACAACATGCGCGGCATTGCGAGTTCTGCCACTGCCGTCGTTATTGGCTATCTGGCAGGTGGTACAAAGAGTATTCGGGTAGGCGCAGGCGGCATCATGCTTCCTAACCATGCACCCCTGGTAATTGCCGAACAGTTTGGTACGCTCGCGTCTCTTTATCCTGACCGCATTGACCTGGGGCTCGGACGTGCGCCGGGCACCGACCAGTTGACCATGCAGGCCCTGCGCAGGACCCTGGCGGGTGAAATCGATGCCTTTCCCCGGGACGTCTCAGAGTTGCAGCACTATCTGAAGGAGCCTCAACCCGGCCAGCGCATCATCGCGACGCCCGGTGCCGGCACCAATGTACCGATATGGATTCTTGGCTCCAGCCTCTATGGCGCTCAACTTGCTGCCATGATGGGTCTTCCCTATGCCTTCGCCTCGCATTTTGCTCCGCAGTATATGGAGCCCGCTATTCAGCTGTATCGCGAAAACTTCAAACCCTCTGAGCAGTTACAGGCACCCTATGTCATGCTGGGCTTTAATGTCTGCGCTGCAGACGACGAAGAAGAAGCGCACTACCTGCGTACCAGTTCACTGCAGTCATTTCTGAACCTGCGCCGCGGCATGCCCGGGCAATTGCCGCCACCGGTTCATGGTATGGAGGTGACACCGGGTGAGCATCAGATGATTCAGGAAATCGCCCGCTGCTCAGCCGTTGGGGACCCTGTTTCGGTAGCAGCACAGATGAATGACTTTATAGAAAAAACCGGTGCTGACGAGCTGATGCTGGTGTGCTCTGTGTTTGAGCACAAGGCCCGGCTGAGGTCTTACGAGCTGGCGATGGAAGCCTCCCGGTCACTGGCGGTCGCCTGACCGGGAGGTGAACAGACGACTGGCCTGCGGCTTTACAGTTTATTTCTGGTAGTGACTGTCAGGCCGGTGTGCCGGCATCCAGAAAAACAATATTGCCTTCGCCGGCGCCTTTCTCGTTAATAACAACAATTGTGGCGCGTTCAAACAGGTTAAAGTCAGTGGCTGAGGCTGCGGTATAAGCACCCATCTGCCGGCCGATAACCACATCACCAATGTTCAGTGGTGGCAGTTCAATGCCTTCCGCTACGACATCAATGCTGTCGCAGGTTGGGCCGGCAATCACTGCACTTTCGGTTTGTTCAATGTCGCTGAACACCGTCAGGGGGTAAGTCGCATGGTCATAAATCTGACCTGAGTAGGACCCGTAAACGCCGTCGTCCAGATAGTACCAGGTCGCATCACTACGCTTCGCCTTACCCATTACCGTAGATACTGCTGTCATGGCTGGGGCTACCAGGTAGCGACCGGGCTCTGCTACCACCTGAACATGTTCAGGTAAGCTGGCCAGGGCTGCACGAATCGGTGCGCAAAAGGTGTCGATGTCCGGCGCTGGCTTGTCATAACCGACAGGGAAACCACCGCCGATATCGAGTATCGACAGCAGTTTGCCAGCCTGCTGCTGAACCTGTTCAATTAATGCAGCACATTGCTCAATGGCATACACATGATTGCTGGAATCAGGGCTCTGAGAGCCTGCATGGAATGACAAACCTTTGATGTGCAAACCCAGCTCCTGCGCTTTCTGCACCAGCAGCGGGACTTCCTCAACCCGACAACCAAACTTGCGTGACAAGTCTACCGGCGAGCGGGGATTAGGAAAACTGACCCGCAGCAGCAGTCCTACGCGGTGGCGAAACTCAACAAACTTCTCGATTTCGTAGATGTTATCCACGACGAATGTCGTGCAGCCAAAGCGCAGCGCATCACGAATGTCACGGTCACGCTTAATGGGATGCGTGTGCATGGTAAGGCGCGGATTGGCACCCTGCTCCCGCAGCAATTCAATTTCGCCGCTGGTGGCAATATCAAAGCAGGCACCCAGTGTGCTCAGCGTGCGGATAACGGCAGCGTGTGGCAACGCCTTGATAGCATAGTACAGCTCCACCCCGGGCAGGGCGTTTTGTAACCCGTGGTACTGTTGTTCCAGTTTGTCACAGTCCAGCACCAGTAAAGGCTTGCCCTGATGCTCATCCAGAAGCCGGTGGTAACGTGCAGCTTTAGCCGCAGGTTCGATGCAAACACGATTCATATTCACGCACCCTCAAGCGCATCAAGGATATATTGGGGTAAGGCAAAACTGGCCAGATGAATGGCCGGATTGTAGTAGCGTGTTGTAAGACCGGCTTGCTGGTAACGGGATGTGATCTCCTTTGTGGATAGTTGACGAAGTGCCGCATTCTGCGTGGCCCAGGCAAAGGTCATCACGCCGCCTATATAGGTAGGGACAGCGGCACAGTAAAAATGCTGGTCAGAAAAATATCTGCCCATCCGATTGGCAGTGGTGGTGACTTCGTCCAGTTGCATAAAGGCAACGCCATTCTGGGTCACCATAATGCCGCCATCGGCGAGTCGTTCACTGCAATGCTGATAGAAATCAGACGTAAACAGTACATCGCCGGGGCCAATAGGATCTGTGCTGTCAGAGATAATAACGTCGAATTGATCGGTGTTTTCGCGCACAAACCGGGCCCCGTCATCAATGACGATGCTGACACGGGGATCATCATAGGCGCCGGCGCTGTGTCGTGGCAGAAATTCACGACACATATCGACAACCTGCTGATCTATCTCTACCTGGGTAATGTGTTCAACGGCTGAATGCTTGCACACTTCCCGCAGAATACCGCCATCTCCACCACCAATGATCAGCACGCGACGTGCCTGACCATGGGCCAACAGTGGAACATGCGTCATCATTTCGTGATAGATGAACTCATCAGCTTCGGTGGTCTGGATGACACCATCAAGGGCCATCACCCGACCAAACCGGGCATTCTCGAAGATGACCAGATGCTGATGACTGGTTTTGTTCTCGAAATAGACCTTATCTATTGAAAATTGCTGACCGTAGGCATCGTAGAGTGTTTCAGCGTAAAGCTTCATCACTCAGGTACTCTCCCACGTAATTCTTCAGTAACTTCCAGTCGCTTCGGGAAAAAGGCGCGCTTCAGCACCGGCACAGCATTCTCAGGTTGGGCATCACCACACATAAACACATCAAAGGCAGCGTAGTCACGCTCTGGCCAGGTATGCACACTGATATGCGATTCCGCCAGCACAGCCACGCCGGAAATACCGCCGCTGGGGGTGAAATGATGAAGGTGGATGTGGAGCAGGGTTGCGCCGCACTGTGCAACGATGTCACGCAGGGTTCTTTCCATCAATGCCAGATCATCCAGATGGGTGGCATCCCACAGATCAAGCAACAGATGTGTACCGGCGAATACGACCCCATCACGTTCAATGAAATGATCTTTTGCTTCTTCTTCAGAAGCCATCACAACATTACTCTGGGCCGCCAGCGAATCAGCACCCCGATCCTGCCAACGGCCAACTTCCACGGTGGGACCATCCACTTCCACCTGAAAAGGTGCAGCTATTTCCATTTCGTCTCCTCTCTGGCCAGACAGCCGAAACTGATGAATTTCCGCATTGCTTCCAGTCAGTTCAGGCTAGGAAACACTGCTATGTGTTGGGTTGCATAAATCCCTGCAGGGTATTTTGGGGCGCCCATTATGTGGCAGAGTTCGCTACGAATAAACCACTTTTTTCACAGATTTTTATCTCCTGTCCAGAGCCGGACTTCAGGCCTGCTAAACGAAGCTTCCAGAGCCGGTATTCGGCCGGAAAACCACAAAAACAGGGGCCTGTAGCAAACCTGACCGAACGCTGGCCAGCATCAGGAACCAGCAAGCCAGACTGTTTCTTTTAGAAAAAAGGGCACCCGATTGTTCCAGACGGGCATTACCCGGTTATTCCAGATAGCTTTATCGCCCTGATTTCAGACCCAGCGGACCGCACAGGAAGTCGCAGCCGGGGGCGATGGCAATAGTCCCTGCAGCACCTGTCGAAGCCGAAACTATCCGCGATCAGTCGATATGAGTTAACTGTCCCCAATTAATCAGTCGAAATGAGTTAACTGTCCCCAATTACTGGTGTCCCCAATTACTGGTCGGAGAGGAGGCCGGTGCGGCGGGCCAGTGCAAGCAGGGTCTGGGAGCTGTGGACACCCAGTTTGCTCATGAGTCGGGTTTTATGGGTTTCTATGGTTTTATAGGAGACGCTGAAGCTGTCAGCGATTTGTTGCAGTTCCAGCCCTTCCAGCAAGGCCAGCATCACCTCCGTTTCCCGCCGGGTCAGTTCCCCAAGCCAGGGGGCGGTTTTAAGTATCTTACTGGCGGCAGGTGTCAGGTAACGATTCGACGCCAGCACCTGCTCAATCGTCAGCAGCAGTTCTTCACCTGAGCCTGATTTAGTCACGACCCCAGAGACACCGGCTTCCACTGCCTGCTGAAAGATCAGCGGCGACTGATTGGCTGTCAATAAAATGACATCAAGATTCAGTAAGGCTTCCTTCTGCAAGGCCTGCAGCACTTCAAGTCCGGTGCCGTCCGGCATGCTGTGGTCAAGTATCAGCAAATCCACAGGCGTCTGGCGCAGTCGAGCCAGAGTTTCAGCGCCGGTACCGGCTTCACCCACCAGCTGCAGGGAGTCCAGCGTTCCCAGCAGGGTTCGCAGTCCCATGCGAAACATCTCGTGATCGTCAGCGATGAAGACCTTTTTCATAACGAAGAAATCCTGACACTGAAATGTGCACCGGGGCCGGCAGGGTTAAGCACGTCAAAACGCCACTGATGATCAGCACAAATTTCCCGGATAATTGATAATCCGAGACCGCTTCCCGCGGTCGGGGAAGACTCGCCTGATACTGGCATTCCCCGCCCGTTATCCAGCATCTCAATCCGGACCCCTTGCTGATCGCGCCTGATTCCGACCAGCATCTTACTGCCGCCGGAATGTTTCAGGGAATTAGCAATGAGGTTCTGCACGATCCTGCGCAGTGGTGCTACCTGATTGACAGGCACGGTAAGACGACAATCTGCCACGCGAATCTCCACCCCTCTGGAGTCGGCTTCAGGCCGGAAAACTGCCGCCACGCTCGCGACCAGATCGCCGTAGGTAGCCGGCACGTCATCCGTAAGGCTGTGGTCGCCACTCAGGTTCTCCTGCAGCAACATTTCCATTTCGTCCAGCGTCTTATCCAGTTGGCGGAAAGTACTGTCGTCAGTCGTTTTACGTCGCAAGGCCAACAGTGCCAGTCGCAGTGCGTAGATCGGCTGGCCGATATCATGACTGGCCGTCGCCAGACGCCGGTCCATTTCAGCGACAGCGTGAGCCCGTTCCAGATTCTCCTCTTCGAGCCGGATTCTTTCCCGCGCTTCTGCCAACCGCTGTTCCAGGCTCGCAACCAGTTGCTGCTGGGCAGTCGCATAACCATCATTGAGCCGGCGAAACTGATCAGACAACCCCAGAGATAACAGCAGGGCTTCGCTCAGGGTGCCGAGTCGTAACCAGTCGACCGAGACAATGGGAAGTTGCAGCCAGCCGATCACGGTGGCTCCAAACAGGAAAGTACAGATACCAAGAGCCAGCCAACCCAGCACAAAAAACAAGGCTGACTTGTTACCACGCAGGTACGCATAAAGCCCGATGCCGGTATAGAGTATCGGTCCTGTCGACGTCAGTGTTGTACCGATTTCATTCAGCACTCTGGCCTCGGCAAAAGGCACCAGCAACAAACACACGCCGGAAATCAGCGCGTAACCCAGCGGCAAAAACAACAGGCGCTGATGGTGCTGACGAAGCCCGAGATAGCTGATACAGAATAAAGAACCGAACAGATTGGCTCCATGCCCGAGAATCTGCGTACCCAGCAGGTTGAAGGTCACCGCATCCGGCCACAGATACTGAAACCCGAAGCCTTCCATATGAATCAGGTAAATGCCGACAGTGGTCTGCAGAAGCGCATAGACCAGGTGGGCAATGCGCCCAACGGCAAAGTAGTGAACCAGATTGATGATCACCAGCGACAGAATGATACCGGTGACAAATACCGTACTGAGCAGCGATAACAGGTTTTCCGAGTGCACGTTTTCCTGCCGATCAAGCGCAAGATCAACGGCCAGCGCACCACCAGCGCCCAGATAAATCAGCAATGTCTTGCTTTCGCCCGGCTCAAAAGTCAGCGGTAGTACCAGTTCAGGCAATGCCACCGGACGATCAGTAAAAGGCCGGAACTGATCGTTGTAGAAAACTTCCCGAACGTCCTGCCCATGCACTTCATAGAATATCAATGGGCGCATATACCGCTGGCCGGTCAGCAGAAAGCGCGCCTGCGCCACGGGACTCGTGTTCTGAACGGTACATCGCAGCCACACGCGTTTATCGGTATAACCGAAATTCACACTTTCACCCCGGACCGGCAGAAACTGCCCCCTCAGTGCCATCTCCGGCGTCTGCCGTGCCTGCAAACGCTCACCGGGCCAATCGGGGAACGGCGGTTCTTCCAGTTGATAGGCCAGGCACTCTGCAAGACTCTGTCTGTCTGCTGCTAACGCTACCACCTGAGCAACAACATCAGTTGGCGCCAACAAACCGGCAAATGTGCAAATTATCAGCCATAAATGGCAGACAGGGTATTTCATCTGAGCGCCGAATCGGATTTTTGATCCACTATAGTCAGGTAATTCCCTGACGTACACCCTGAGCGCTTTTGATAAAAAGAACTTCAAACCGCAGACTTGGGGTACTTCGCCTTGAAACTATCTAACCAGCTTCTCACAGTCATAGTTATTGCTTTGTGCTGGAGCATACAACCGACAAAAGCGGCAGACCAGATTCTGAGTACCGTTGATGATGTGTCTTTCCAGACCAGAGACCAGAGCGTCTGGAGCAGTGCAGATGACGGCACCGATTTTCCCGCCCGGTTTGAAGCCACATCCCCGGTTTTGCTCGACTTACTGAATCTCGACGAATCGGATATCAGCTTCAGCGAGACTGTGACCGTGGGTTACCAGACCGGCCCTGCCAGCAGAACCGGCCCGCTGCAGGCAGATCTGTTTTGTGCGGATGGCGAGTTCCCCTTTAGTGGCAGCTGCTATTCATGCCCTTCAGTCTTTGACCCGGCACTCAGCACAACTGTCAGTTTGCTGCAAAATCAGGCCGTGTGCGTCAATCCGGGGGACGTCAATCCACCAACAGAGACCGGTCCGGCAGAAGTATCGCTGCTGACCTGTCCCGCATCTCACCCTAATCTCGATATAGTCAATGGTGTCTGTTTTGAAAGTTGCCCGACCGGCGCTGAATATGTGTTTGCGACCGGTCGTTGCGAGTCAGTCAGTACCAGCGCGCCCAGTTGCAGCCACTTAGGTCATGCCAGTGGTACCAGCAGCAGTGCCCGTTTCCGGGTAGACCCACTAACGGGAAATTGTATTGAGGAAGACACCCAGCATTACTGCGGCAAGCGCACCCGCAGCGAGAGCAACACCAGCACATTTCTGGGAGATATCCACACCCATGGCAGCTGGGCTTACTACAGCTGGTCGGGCAGCAGTCACAGCAAGGATGCCGATGCCCTGATTCCGGAGCCCCCCAACAGTTGTGACAGCGGCTGGACCGTCAAGCGCAGTGCGTCAAAAGACAGCAAAGGACATTCCGACAGGGATAATTACTATGACTGCCTGAGCAGCTTTAACCGGGACATTCTGGTGGGTGACAGCAGCACCGTTGGTATCTGCGTCCGCAACCGGGCGGTGAAGGCACAATGTCCGGCCGGCACCGTGCTTCTGGGTTCCGTTTGTACTGGTCTTGATTCCACAGCACCAGACACGGTGCCTGTACCATCAAAATTTCTCTGCGATGCACCCGGATTTCTCGATGATCAGAAACCCGGGTTCTGTTTCGCCTGCAAGGCTAACGAAATCCCCGTACCTTCCAATCCATTAACTGCACCCGGTGCTGCAGATGCGTGCGTTGTCACCAGGGCCGGTGTACTGACGGATAATCAGCCATCCCTTGGCTGCGATGCTGGTCAGTTTCCAGCGCTTGGCGCTGATGGTGCTCTGGCGTGTTATCAATGTGATAACCCGGAATTGCTGCCTCTGCCGGTACAACCGGATGGCGTTCCGCCACAATGTTTCGGCCTTTCAGAACTGCCTGCCGGTGACCCTGACGGGTTTACAGTAGGCATGTCCGGCCAGGGTGGTGTTGGGCTTCGCGATGGTATGGAGCTGTCTTTCGAGTTCGATGGCGGTGCTGTCGACGTCAACTACCAGACCCGGGTCGCCATCGATATCACCCCGGAAAATGAATCCGCTGCCGACACCTTCCGGATCACAACCCGGCTGGTAGATGAAGCAACCAGTCTCGACATGCAAACCAGCTGGCCCAGTGCCTCGGCGCGACTGCGACACTTCAACGAAAGTTACAATCAGATGGCAGTAACCGTTCACTATCTGGCATTCGATGAAAATGGTTTGCCAGCTCAGGCCACAGAGGTCATGGAACTGTGGGACGCCAACTCCACTGATCCTGAAGATCCGTTTCAGGAAATCGGTGATCTCGGCTACGGCGTCGTGTACGACGAGATATTCAGCGCACGCGTCGGCGCGGAAGGCTCAGTCGAGATTACCGTAGGGGACGAAACACTGGATGAAGAACTGTTCGGTATACCCTGGCGTTTGCATCTGGATCTGCCGCCGCTGCCGAGTTTCCAGGTAGATGCTGACCTGCCGACAATCCAGACCGACTTCCTGCCAGACCTGAAAAACTACAACGAGTTGTCGGGCAAGATGATTGCCAAGCCACCTAAAGGTACTGAGTTCACCTGTCTGTTCGGCAACAATGATTGTTTTAAAATCATTCTGGCCGAGGTGTATCCAAATCTGGTTGATCTGAACACGCCTCCCAGAACAGACATCATCGGTCGCTACTATGAACTGGAATGCGGTGATCATGTAACCAGTTGTAAGGAAAACGAACCGACTTCGATTACTCAGTACATCGGGCCGAGAAACCGCGATACGCAACCCCTGCCCCCCTGGGACCCTGACTGGAACCCCTTCTGGGTCGCGCCACACCAGACAGTGGATTTACTTCGCGTTGATCTGGATATCGACGGCATCGTCAGCTATGTCTCTGGCTATCCGGCACTCGGCTTTTATCGTAAACGTACCGTACCTTCAGTCATTCCAAAGAAAAAGAAGACGCTTTGGGAGCTTGAAGCTAATGCTATGGACCTGGACTTTGCCAACATTTTCTCGATGTCGAAAGAGGTTGAGTTCACACCCAATCTGGAGTTGAAGCTGACTTTCTCCAAAGCGGTGACAGTGGACAACGAAAAATTACGGGAAATCACTATCAAACCCGGTGATGACCTTGTTTTCACTCACCCCGGCGGAGAACTGGATGT
>JAGRIO010000085.1 GCA_020443225.1 Pseudomonadales bacterium | reverse complement strand
GCCGACAATCTGCAGTTACTGGGCATGAATGGTCGTCTGGTGCTGATCGGTCTTATGGGTGGTGCCAGGGCAGAAATTGATCTTGCAGCGCTGATGATCAAACGTTGTCGGGTCATTGGCTCTACGCTGAGAGCACGCCCGGTTGCAGAAAAAGCCGAAGTGATGGGGCAGCTGGCTGCTAAGGTCTGGCCAAAAATTGTCGCCGGTGAGATCAGGCCTGTCGTAGACAGGGAATTCCCGGTTACCTCAGCAGAAGAAGCTCACGCGCTGGTTGCCTCAGATACCACAATAGGCAAGGTTGTGATGGTCATAGCCTGAAAACAGAACACGGGACCGGGGTCGTTAGCCAGTAATCAGTGGTGTGGCAGTGTTGCAGGCAAGCGCTGTCCGGATACACAGTTAACGACCGTTCAGCGAACTGTTAATGGTCTGTCTATAATCTGTCTGTGATCTTTCAACAAGATCTTTCAAAAAACAGGGGGCGCTGCTGGTCAGGCTTCAGCCACCATAGAAGCCTGGTATGCTCCCCTCACGAGATTGTCAGCAGTGGACCTTCAGAGTTGACTGATGATGATCAACGTTGAGGAGACAGGCGTCCAGTGACTGCCGGAGGCAATCAGACTTCAGAGACGTCTTCTGCCTGAAAGCCTTTGTCTGTTTCCGTGATGTCGAATTCTACCCGCGCGCCCTGTTTCAGCGTTCGGTAGCCTTCGCCACGAATAGACCTGAAATGAACGAAAACATCTTCACCCTGTTCCCGTTCGATAAAACCAAATCCTTTGGCGTCGTTGAACCATTTAACGGTTCCTGACTGTCTTTCCGACATAGCCAATTACCTCTTTTCTTATTATGTATCGCTTAAGTATCGCTGATGTTTCGCAACGGCGACGCTGCCTTATGTCGACAGCTGCTTGATTAAGACAGAAATCAAATACGCTGTCCAAAGTTTTTTTACCGAAACTTTATATGACGGGCCTGAGCCGATGTTGCATCGCAAGATATAGTGAGATTGTTGGGGGTAATTGTGCTTTTGATGATGGTGCGGAGGTGTTTAATCATTAAAACTTATCGTGCTGGAGGATTCTGTGAGTCGCCTCCCCCTCACATATGTCGTGAGCACCTTTTTCAACTGCGATGTTGCAAGGCAAAAAGAAGGGTGCGTCAGCACCCTTCTGGCTTAACAGGCAAGCATTAAACCGGTAAACCGGTGTTTATCCTGCACAGGTTACAGCTGTTCAATCCGGCTTTTCTGCTCTTCCAGTTGCGCTATGGCAGAACCGAGTTCATCCACTTTGTCCCGTTCTTTCTGCACAACGTCCGCGGGTGCCTTATCAACAAAATTCGGATTGTTGATCTTGCCTTCGGCCCTGACTTTTTCTTTCTGCTTGCGATCAATTTCCTTGTCAAGCCTGATCAGTTCTGCGTCCTTGTCGATCAGTCCTTTCATCGGCACGAGCACTTGCATGTCTCCGACCAGGTGGACGGCAGACACAGGTTTGTCTTCGCCCTCTGCCAGCCAGCTGATGGATTCTGGTTTGATCAGGAACTCCAGCAGCGGCTGATGCTTTTCAAGTCGCGCCTTGTCAGAATCGTTTCCATTGTAAAAGATGACAGGTATGGCTTTAGCAAATGAGATGTCCATCTCACCCCGGATGTTGCGTGTTCCTGTGACAATGGCTTTGATCCATTCCAGGTCGTTCTCGGCTTCTTCGTTAATGTCAGTATCGTCATCAGCCGGGTATGGCTGCAGCATGATGGTTTCAGCATCACTTCTGATTTCAACCGGAATCTGTTGCCAGATTTCCTCGGTGATGAACGGAATAAATGGATGGGCCAGGCGCAGGGTTTCTTCCAGTACAGAGAGTAAGGTTACCCGGGTGCCGCGACGCTGGGCATCACTGAACCCTTCTGCATTGAGAATGGGCTTGCTGAGTTCCAGATACCAGTCGCAGAATTCATCCCAGACAAACTCATAAATGGCTTTAGCGGCAAGATCGAAGCGATAGGTTTCCATCGCCAGATTCACCGCTTTCGCAGTCCGCCGGAAGGCCGATTTGATCCACAGATCGATCACGGACAATTCTGTTTCGCCGCTGAGAGACTGGGACTCAGTGTTCATGAACACAAAATTGGCTGCGTTCCAGAGTTTGTTACAGAAGTTGCGGTAGCCTTCAACCCGGTTCATATCGAAGCGCACACCCCGTGCCCGGGAGGCGATAGAGTGGAAGGTGAACCTCAGCGGGTCTGTACCATAGGCCTTAATACCTTCCGGAAATTCAGCACGGGTGGCCTTCTCAATCTTCTGCGCCATGCGCGGTTGCAACAAGTTTTCAGTACGTTTACGAACCAGGTCATCGATGCCGATACCATCGATAATATCCATGGGGTCAAGTCCGTTACCCTTTGACTTGGACATCTTCTGCCCTTCTGCATCGGTAACCAGTCCGTGGATATAGACTTTCCTGAACGGTACTTCGCCCATAAATTTCAGGGTCATCATAATCATCCGGGAAACCCAGAAGGTGATGATGTCGTGGCCGGTGACCATCAGGTCGGTAGAATGGAAGGTCTCCAGGTCTGGTGTTTTGTCAGGCCAGCCAAGGGTAGAGAAAGTCCACAGCGCTGATGAGAACCAGGTGTCGAGAACGTCATCGTCCTGCGACAGTGAAAGGTCGTCAGGCAGGCTGTATTTTGTCCGGGCTTCAGATTCCGAGCGGGCGACATAGATATTGCCTTCTTCGTCATACCAGGCGGGGATTCTGTGCCCCCACCATTGCTGGCGACTGACGCACCAGTCCTGAATGTCCCTCATCCAGGAAAAATAGATGTTCTCGGCGTTTTTGGGGATAAATTCAATGTCGCCATTCTCTACCGCTCTGATAGCCGGTTCTGCCAGCGGCTGGATCTTCACATACCACTGATCACTCATATAGGGTTCAACCACGACGCCGGTACGTTCACCCCGGGGGACCGCCAGCTTATGGTCTTCGGTTTTTTCCAGCAGACCGGCATCTTCCAGATCAGCGATAATTTGCTTCCGGGCGTCAAAACGGTCCATACCCCGGTACTTTTCCGGTGCCTCATCGTTGATATGAGCGTCATCAGTAAAAATGTTGATGACTGGCAGGTCGTGCCGGCGGCCCATGTCGTAGTCGTTGAAGTCATGCGCCGGTGTGATCTTCACGCATCCGGTGCCGAACTCGCTGTCAACATAATGGTCAGCGATGATGGGAATGCTACGGCCCGTGAGCGGCAGCTGTACCGATTTGCCCACCAGGTGCCTGTAACGTTCGTCGTCGGGATGTACCGCTACAGCACTGTCACCCAGCATGGTTTCCGGGCGAGTGGTGGCAACCACCAGGAATTCGCCAGGGTTGTCTGTCAGTGGATAGCGCAGGTGCCAGAGGAAACCATTTTCCTCTTCTGAAACGACTTCCAGGTCTGACAGGGAAGTTTTCAGCACCGGGTCCCAGTTCACCAGACGTTTACCGCGATAGATCAGCCCTTCATCGAACAGGGTGACAAAGACCTCAAGTACAGCACGGGAGAGACCTTCATCCAGGGTAAAACGTTCAGTTTCCCAGTGCAGTGATGCGCCCAGTCTTCGCAGCTGTCTGGATATGGTGCCGCCAGACTGGTCTTTCCATTCCCAGACCTTTTCGAGGAATTTTTCCCGCCCTAAGTCGCTGGGTTTGATGCCCTGGGCTGCCAGTTGTTCGGTGACCAGCATCTGGGTAGAAATACCGGCATGGTCGGTACCCATTTGCCACAGAGTCTGATCTCCCTTCATGCGGTGATAGCGAATGACTGCATCCACCAGGCTGTGCTGAAAGGCATGCCCCATATGCAGCGTACCTGTCACATTGGGAGGCGGGATCATGATGCTGTAAGGGGTACCGTTACCTCGGGGTGCGAAATAATTGTTGGCTTCCCACTTCTGGTACCAACTTTGTTCGATCTCCTGGGGTGAATACTTCTTCATGTTACGCAGTTTCAGTCAGTAGTGTGAAACGCGAAATTATACACATGTGGCAGAGGGTTAGCCCTGTTTTGTTCCATCGTCAGAGGGATCAGCAGAGGGCGCGGCGGGACCGGAATCCGTCAGCTTCGGGTCCAGATCTTCGAGTACCGCCGTAAGTTCTTCCCGCAACCGCCGGATAATGTCATCAGAGTATTCACTGACCAGCTGGTCAACCACCGCTGCTGCCCTGGTCCGCGCGCTGGAATCAGGATCTTCATTGGGGATGGCGGGTAATTCTATGTCTGCAAACAGGTCAACATAGCGTGGCGGGTCCGGACGATGCAGGGTTTCCGCACTGGCCTGTGCCTGTTTGTCACCAGCGCCGACAACATCTTTCAGTACCGGAATGGCGCCGGGAAACAGATCTTTGGAGTTGAGAGGGGGATTGTCAGGTTTGTCGTTGTCGTCGGTCATGGTGTTGCAGCGATGTTTATTATTTTTTTGAACCTGTCATCGAATGATAGTGTAAAGGATAACCCCGGTCCTTATAAAAACGGTAGTTTTCCCTTGCCGCCGTACGATGAGTTTCATCCAGTGGCACTACCTCTGCGACGCGGTCAAAGCGGCTGAAAAAATCCGGTACCTTGCCAGACAGATTAACCAGCACCTCCTGATGATCAGCGGGTTCACTTTCGTGGCAGATTTTTACCGGTGCATCTTCGCCCACGCTGACCAGGGCATGGGGAATGAAGCGCTCTGGCCGGAACGACCAGAGCAGTTCATCGAGTTCTTCGGCCTGTGCCAGACTTTCTGTATGGATGTGAATCCTGAGGCCCTGATGATAGATCTTGTCGATCAACCGGCAGGTAAAAGCCAGGGGTGGTTCCCCGGATTCAATCTGATAGAAGTCGATGCGGGTCATCAGCGCTTGCGTGACTGGTCAATCAGGTACTGTGTCAGCAGGTTCACCGGGCGACCGGTTGCACCCTTGACGGCACCAGCCGCCTTGTAGGCAGTTCCGGCGATATCCAGATGCGCCCAGCGATACTTTTTGGTGAAGCGTGACAGGAAGCAGGCTGCAGTGACGGAGCCAGCCTGTGGACCACCAATATTGGCCATATCCGCGAACGCGCTGTTCAGCTGGGACTGATACTCTTCCCACAACGGCATACGCCAGATGCGGTCCATGCTGGTTTCGCCGGCATCCTGCAATCTGGTGGCTACGTCTTCATCATTGGCGTACATGGCACTGGCATGAGCACCCAGCGCCACAACACAGGCGCCGGTGAGGGTGGCGACATCAATGACGGTTTCCGGATTGAACTTCTCGATATAGGTCAGCGCATCGCAAAGAACCAGCCGGCCCTCTGCATCGGTATTCAGAATCTCGACAGTTTGCCCGGACATACTTTTGACAATGTCACCCGGCCTTGTGGCCTTGCCAGAGGGCATGTTCTCGGCAGCGGCGATGACACAGACCACATTGATCGGCAGATTCAGCTCGGCGACGGTTTTCATTGCGCCAAAGACGCTGGCTGCGCCACACATGTCATAAATCATTTCGTACATGGTGCCGGCGGGTTTAAGGCTGATGCCACCGGTATCAAAGGTAATACCTTTACCAACCAGTACATGAGGCTTCTCTCTGGCCTTGCCGCCCTTGTGTTCAATGATAATCAGCTTAGCGGGCTGCTCACTGCCGCGGGAGACGGATAGCAGGCAGCCCATGCCCAGCTTCTCCATCTGTTTCTCTTCCAGCACGGTGGTTTTCAGGGAAGGGTAGGCCTTGGCCAGTGCCACAGCCTGCTCCGCAACGTAGGTCGGATGACAGATGTTACCCGGTGTATTAGCGAGGTCTTTCGCAGCATTGGTGCCAGCGGCAACCGCCATACCTTCTTTCACAGCCTTGTTTACCGCCCGGGTCTCATCCTTTGTTGTCAGCAGGGTGACCCTGGCGAGTTTTCCGTTATCGGTCGGTGGGGTACCCCGCATGGCCGTATATTTGTACGCCCCGGCTTCAAACTGCTCAATCAGACGGCGGGCTTTCCAGGCCCCATCCTTGTCACCCACACTGGTTTCCAGCAGGCAGCAAATCGCGTTTACAGCGCTGGTTTTAGTCAGGGCAGCGGCTGTGGTGTTGGCAATTTGCATGAAACGCGCCGCGTCGCCGGTGTCCTCGTTGCCCAGACCAATCACCAGGATGCGGGCTGCATTGGTGCCCGTCGTGCCATGTAGCAGGTGAGACTCACCACCCTTACCGGAAAAATCCCCTGACTTGATGAGGGCAGAGATGGCACCACCGCTGGCTTTGTCGACTTCCGCGGCCGAAGGCGTTAAGCCGTTATTCTCATAAACGCCAACAATCAGACACTGTGTGCGGGTTCTGGCCGGATCGGCAGTACGAGTGGTAAATTCCATGATTTCTCCTGAAGACATCGAGGGTGCGAAGCGGATAATATACCGTTTCTCTGGTGCCGGGTCACACTCGGGCATCAGCTATTTCCCATATTGACCATCTGCAGTACCGGCCTTTACCGGTGCCAGCGACAGATACTGACAATAGGCAATTTCTCCCCTGTGATCCTTTACCGCTACTTTGCTCGCGAAATCTTCGTCACGACGCTGGCGGTCGCCTCAATTGTGCTGGTGATCTCAATGGGCTGGCGCTTTACCGGTTATCTGAATGAAGCCGCCGGTGGCACCATGAGTAAGGACATTCTGTTCATGCTCATGGCCTACCGGATTCCGGGTTTCCTTGAACTGATTCTGCCCATCAGCTTTTTCCTGTCGATTATGCTGGTGTACGGCCGCTTGTATGTAGACAGTGAAATGGTGGTGCTGGAAAGCTGTGGCATCAGTCCGTCGCGGCTGGTCGGTATGACTTTGCTGAACTCTGTGGTCATTCTGCTGATCACCGCAGCGATTTCCCTGTGGATCAAACCTTTTTCTGAAGCTGAAGTGGAAACCATGTTTGAAGGTCAGCGCAATCTGACCGAGTTCGATACGCTGGCGCCGGGGAGATTTCAGGCCCTGAAGTCGGGTAAGCGGGTGACCTATACAGAAAGTCTGTCCAGTGATGGCAATCTGGAAGGCGTTTTTATGAATGAGTATCAGGAAAAAGCCGAGGGCGAATCACAGGATGTCATCACCCTGATTGCAGAAACCGGCGAAACCGTCGTGGATAACAATGGTAACCGCTTCCTGGTGCTCAAAGATGGTAAGCGATTCAGTGGCAAAGCCGGTGAGAAAGCTTATCAGGTGATCGATTATGCGGAATACGGGCAGTTTATTGAAAAGGAACAGTCTCATGCCCGTGACCGGCGTCGTGGCGCCGTGCCAACTATCGATCTGATTCGCGAGCCTGGTCCTAAATACACATCGGAACTGCAGTGGCGGATATCAGTCGTGCTGATGATTCCCATTATTGCGATCATGGCGGTGCCTCTCAGTAAGGTTAATCCGCGTCAGGGCCGGTTCAGTCGGCTGTTGCCAGGCATGGTGCTGTGCTTTATGTATGTAGGTTTTTTGTCGGCGGCGAGGGCCGCTGTTGAAAAGCAGCAGATTCCGGTCTCTATGGGTATCTGGTGGGTGCATGGCATTTATATCGTGCTGGTAGCCGGCCTGTTTCGCCTGGAGCAGATCGGCATGTTTTTTGGGCGACTGTTACCCGCACCGAGGCTTCGTGAGCGGTCAGCGCCGCGGGGTGATGGCTGATGAAGCGACTTGATATCTACATCATGCAGACCATTGGCATGACCATGTTACTGGCAGCCGTGGGGCTGCTGGGCATCCTCACGATTTTTACCTTTATTGAACAGGTCGAGGATATTCAGAACAACTACACCATCGCTAAGGTGCTGGAGTTTACCCTGCTCAGTATGCCGCGGATGTTCTATGAAGTGATTCCCTATTCAGCGCTGATTGGCTGCCTGGCAGGTCTCGGCATCATGGCTAACAACAGTGAACTGGTGGTGATGCGGGCAGCTGGTGTTTCTACCTGGCAGATAACCGTCAATGTGGTGAAGCCTGCATTGATACTGGTTTTTCTTGGGCTTTATGTCGGGGAATATATTCTGCCGGATGTAGAGCGCATGGCACGCAACAATCGCAATCAGGCACTTTCAGAACAGAATGAAATCACGCCGAACAACGGCTTCTGGTACCGGGAGCGGAATATTTACATGCACTTTGCGGTTGTCGAACAGGGTGGGTTGCTGGAAGGCATCAGTCACTTCTATGTTGACGATAAGGACAACCTGACCCGAACCCTGTTCGCGCAGCGGGGTGTTTTTCACGATGTACGCGAAGATGAAAAGTACTGGTTGCTGGAAAATGTTGATGTCACCGAACTGGGTGCGGACGGCACCCGTACCGAACATCTCACCAGCCTGCGCTGGGATACGGGGCTTGAACCGGACATTCTCAGCACCGAGATTCTGGTACAGCCTGACAAGATGTCGATTGGGGAACTCAGTGCCAAGATTGATTACATGCGTAGTCAGGGGCTGAATACAGGCAAGTTTGAGGTGGGTTTCTGGGAGAAGATCTTTCAGCCCTTCGCCACCGTTGCACTGGTGTTCGTGGCGATTTCATTTATTTTTGGTCCCTTACGGGAATCTACCATGGGAGTGCGGGTGGTATCCGGGTTGATCATCGGCATCGTTTTCAAGTTTGTGCAGGATTTGCTGTCGCCCGCCAGCATGGTGTTCGGGTTCCCGCCCGTCATCGCCGTGATGATTCCGATTCTGATCTGTTTTGGTGTTGGCTGGCAGTTGCTCAGGAAAGCCGGTTAGCGCATATCAATTTGTGATCTTTCAGACTCGTAGGGCTTCTTGCCGAGGTAGACGACGCGGGTACCTGACCACAGATCGTGAAGGGCCTTATGCTCCCGGTCGATCAGCGCCCACAGTAAACCAGCGCCTGCCGGTGCCATAGACAGGGTTGCCAGCAAAAACCGTCTGAGCGCCTGCGCTGAGGTCACCAGTTCATCCTGTGCGTTCAGTAAGCGGATTTTCCACACCTGCATGCCCAGCGTCTGACCTTTGACCCGCCAGAAATAGAAGTAAAAGCCAAGGGTTTCAAGGTAACAGATCAGCTGGACCAGCCATGGCGGTAATAAATCACTTTCCGGAATGAAGCCATCCGCCGGGGTAGGGTCACTGAGCAGTGCATGCAGACCGGCCAGGGTTGCTGCCCAGATCGCAAAGATCAGGAAAAAGTCATAGAGTATGGCCGCAAACCGTCGTCGGATACCGGCATTAGGCAGGCTGACCGGCTGGTCGGGTTCGCTGGGAGCAGCAGGTTTTTGTTTCGGTCTGGACAAGTGTCTGGCTCGTTTCAGGATTGGCGTCTTTCAGATTCGGCGCATAGTAGCAGATTTCCAGATCAGGTTCTGTGTTGACGGCCTGGCGCCGTTCCAGGATTCAGAACACAGCCACAGGTGCCTGATTAACCCAATATACAGTCAGGAGAACTTGTGGAACCTACACTCTGGAACCAGGCCCGCCTGGCCACACTCCCCAGGCATGGATACTTCCGTCATCGTGGCGAGAGTATGACCCGTCTGGAAACCTTTGTTGATGCAGCCTTTGCCTTTGCCGTGACGATGCTGGTGATCTCAATAGATCATGTCCCGGAAAATTATGATGAATTCGTACAGGCGTTGTTATCGATTCCGGCATTTCTGGCGAGCTTCTTTCAGATGACGATGTTCTGGATGGGTCACAGAACCTGGAGCCGTCGCTACGGACTCGATGACCGGGTTGCTATGTGGCTGTCGCTGGCACTGGTGGCAGGTATTCTTGTTATTGTTTATCCGCTACGGGTGATGTTTACCGCCGGCATGGCCTATCTGTCAGAGGGTTATCTGGCATCACCAATGATCATCGAGCTGGATGAGCTGAAACTCATATTTGCGGTTTATGGCATCGGGTTTGGCACTCTGTGCGGACTCATCTGCATGCTGTTTATTTACGCGCTGAAAAAACGGGAATATCTGGCGCTGGACGAGCTTGAAACCGCCGCAACGCGTGCGGACGTTCACGCCTGGTGCATCTTGTCTGTTACCGGTTTTGTGTCGCTGATGATTGCGCTGGTGAGTGATGGAATCTGGGTCGTTCTGGCCGGCTGGGTTTATGCGCTGCTGGGCGTGCTGATGCCCCTGCAGGCATGGGTCGCGGGTCGGCGGCTACGCGCCGCTGAACCGCAGCCAGTGTTGGCCCCGGCTCAGCCTGCAGAATCAGATTAAAGGGTCGACCTGAGCTCGTCGCGGAAATCCGGATGAGCGATATTGATCAACCGCTCGGCCCGTTCGCGGAGTGAAGCTGTTTTCAGCTCGGCAATTCCGAATTCGGTGACCACAATATCGACGTCGGTCCTCAGTGCGGTGAGTTTCTCGACCCGTGTAACAATGCGGGAGACGCTGCCACCTCTGGCCGTGGCGGACAGAGCAACGATCGAGCGGCCGCCCTTGCTCAGTTTGGCAGCACGCATAAAGTCCACTGAACCACCAGTACCGGAAATCTGCCGGCCACCAGCCACTTCAGCGTTGACCTGTCCATCAAGGTCAATTTCTACGGCGGAATTAACAGATACGAAATTGTCCAGCTGACGAATCACTGAAGGGTCGTGAGTATAGTCGGCGCCGCGGAAGATGACGCTGTTCTCGGTCGTCAGCCACTCAGCCAGTGCGCCAGTGCCCAGTACCATGCCGGCGATGTGTTTGCCGGTGTCGACCGCCTTGGCTGCACCGTTAAGGTTCCCTGACTGAATCAGTGCCATGGCAGCATCATCAATAATGCCGGAATGCATACCGAGATCATTGCGGTCAGTCAGCCCGGCCAGCACTGCCGCTGGCACAGCACCGATACCGGTTTGCAGGCAATCACCATCGCGAATCAGACTGGCGACATGCTCACCGATACGTTGTGATGTCGCATCAATTTCAGCTACAGGGTAATGGATAGCCGGAGTAATTCCGCGGATCAGGAAGTGTGCGCTGTCAGCCACCGGCAACGCATTGAGAGGTGCAGTGAACTGATCAGAGACTTCCACAATGATTTTTGTGCCGCTTCCGATGACAGCACCAGGATAGTCATTATTCATTGCATAGCGCAGTTCACCATGAATGTCAGCGGCGGCCAGCAGCAGTGCGAAGTCAAACTGACGGTCACGAAGATAGTCATAGATAGCGCGCATTTGCATGGGAATAAAGTGAACCCGACCGGCGGCGGCGCTGGCAGCCAGAGCGGGCGTCATGAAACAGGTAGACTGCTGTGAGCCATTCCCGAAAGTGGAAAAGTCCAGTTTGTTGACCGCCGCCAGCGGTTGCTGGAAGAAGTGACATGGGCCTTCAGGCTGGAACTGGCGCAATGTGTGCTGTGGTTCACCGGTACTGCCGCCTATATACACGGTGGCACCAGGCGGAATCATGGCATTCAGTTCGTCATGGGTAATCCAGTTGGACACGACTATCTCTCCGGCGAAAAGCGGCCATTGTAGCTTTGTCATGGTGCCGATGCAGCTTTGAGTGCCGTTTCCGGTGGTTGTGAATGGTTAAGAGGCTCAGTAGAATGCCCGGCCCTTTCACCCAGCTTCTGACGAAGGTTACCCGACATGTCTTCGCTCCCGCAGATTCAGGTTGAGCAACTGAACAAGGTGTTCCGGATCGCAGTGCGTCAGCCGGGCTTCCGCGGTGCCGTCAGAGGTTTGTTCTCCCGTCAGTACAATGAAGTGAGCGCGCTGAATGACATCAGTTTCAGCATTAACCGTGGCGAGCTGGTAGGTTACATTGGTCCCAACGGAGCAG
>JAGRIO010000084.1 GCA_020443225.1 Pseudomonadales bacterium | reverse complement strand
GGGTGATGTACCTTCAGGCATGGGTGGTTCAGTGAAACTGACCTACGCCAATGAGCTGGTCCGTTTCATTCGCGAACAAACCGGCGATCACTTCCACATTGAAGTGGCCGCCTATCCGGAGGTTCATCCGGATTCTGCCAGCGTAGAAACAGATCTGAAATTCTTTCAGCAGAAGGTTGCCGCAGGCGCCAATAGTGCGATCACCCAGTACTTCTACAATGCTGAGTCCTACTTCCGGTTTCTGGATGCCTGTAACGATCTGAATATTACAATTCCCATCGTGCCTGGCATAATGCCGATTACTAACTACCAGACGCTGGTGCGGTTTTCGGATAATTGTGGTGCGGATATTCCCCGCTGGATCAGAAAGTATCTTGAGTTGTACCAGAATGACCTGCCAAGCCTGAAGGCCTTCGGAGAAGAGGTTGTGACCCGCCTGTGTCAGCAATTGCTGGAAGGCGGCGCGCCCGGGCTACACTTTTATACGCTGAATCAGTCTGGCCCAACGATGAAACTCTGGCAGAATCTGGGTTTGTAGAACAGCCCCGGGTGACCACTGATGGCGTCCCGTTTTTTCCTGGATGTTCCCCTGCACAGTGATACAGTGATCACTGTCAGTGACTCCGTTGCCCATTATCTGAGAACTGTACTGCGGCTGACGGCCGGCACAGACATTACGGTATTCAATGGTCAGGGTGGTGAATTCAGGGCTACCATTGAAGCCATCAGAAAACACGCGGTCGAGATTCGCGTAGGGTCTTTCAACCCCGACAACCGCAGCGCTCCTGCAGACGTACATCTCGGACTTTGCGTCATCAAGCGTGAAGCCATGGAGACAGCCTTGCAGCTGGCGACAGAACTGGGGGTGAGGCGCATCACGCCACTGGTTTCCGAACACCTGGCAGTTTCCCTGAAAACACTCAGGAACCGCGATCAGCTCTGGCAGCAGGTCATTCGTGGCAGCTGCGAACAGAGCGGGCTTAATCTGCCACCAGTCCTTGAACCCATGACCGACTTCAGCGACTTTCTGAAACAAACTGATGGCCCTAACCGATTCATTGCCCATCCTGACCAGGGCCTCAATCTCATCACCACACCTCTGTCAGATGCACCTGTGTATCTGTTGATTGGCCCGGAAGGTGGCTTCAGCGACGCCGAAGTGAAGGCAGCCAGACAGACTGGTTTCCGACCCGTCTCACTGGGGCCCCGAATCCTGCGGGCAGCACATGCCCCCGGCGTGTTACTGGGTATTATACAAGGCAGGCTCGGTGGGCTGAATCAGACCTGATCGCCGTGAGCAGTTTCGGCAATGGCATCTTCGATCATATCGAGATCCGGAATAGCTACGACATCTTCTCCCAGGCGGGCACGCAGCAACTCCGTGCGATAAATTTCTTCATCGATTTCCATCAGCGCCTCAGAACTGACTCTCATCAGGCGCGGCAAAGCCTGAGCAACCAGGGCAAAATATCTGAAGTGCGCATTACCCCCAATAGCGCGCAGAACAACGAGACTGGCTGAAGATACACTGACCAGGGAAAAGCTGGCACGGTCGACAGACAACATCTCGAACGACACTACCGGTACCTGAACCCCGCGCCAGGCCAGATAGCCAAGAAACCAGTCCGGTGTATCTTCAACCCTTTGCAGCGGCTCATAGGGAATGATTTCTGCCACAGTGGCATTGGGAATCAGAATACTGCTCTTTTGCAGCGGCACCAGAAAAACCGGTAATTCAGAGACAACTTCAGCCATAGTGGTTAGTGCTTCGCTTCCGTGATCACTTCATTGATAGTCGTCAGCAGGTTCGCCTCCTGAAAGGGCTTGCCCAGATAACGGTTCACACCCAGTTCCAGCGCCTGTTGCTTATGTTTTTCACCGGTTCGCGAAGTGATCATTATGATTGGCAGTTGGCGTAGCCGGTCATCCCTGCGCACGGCGCGCAGAACTTCAAAGCCATCCATGCGCGGCATCTCGATATCCAGCAATACCACGTCCGGATAAATGTCCTGCAACTGATTAAGTGCGTCGACGCCATCTTTAGCCGTCACGACTTCCCAGCCCTGGCGCTCCATCAGGCGCGAGGTTACCTTCCGCACGGTTACCGAGTCATCGACAATCATGATCTTGCGAACGCTCGGTATTGTGTCTTCGGCTTCATCAGCTTCGCTCTGAACTGCGGCCTGCAGTTCTGCTGTTCGCACCAGTGCCATAACATCCAGGATCACGACGACACTACCATCGCCCAGAACTGTAGCACCGGATATACCGCCAACCTCATTAAACTGGCGACCCAGCGATTTCACCACGACCTCCCTGGAACCGATAACCCTGTCCACCTGCAACGCGATGGAATGATCACCACTTCGCGCAAGGATAACCGGCAGCGGAGATACCTGACCTTCGAAACTGGGGTCGTCAGACTTATCAATCATTTTGCCCATATAGGCGAGTTTGTAAGGCTGGCCCGCATATTCAAACATCGGCGCATCCGGCTGGTAATAAGCCTCCAGCTCATAGGGACTGACCCGCACAATACCTTCAATAGTATTCAGAGGCACCGCATAGGTTTCTTCCCTGACAACCACCATCAGGGCCCGGTTAATACTGACTGTAAATGGAATACGGATGGTGAATTCAGTGCCAACGCCAAGCGTTGAGTCGATCGTCAGGCTACCACCCAACTGCTTGATTTCACTGTTCACCACATCCATACCAACACCGCGACCAGAGATCTGGGTGAGCTTCTGTGCGGTACTGAAGCCTGCGTGCATAATGAACTGCATAGCCTCATGATCACTGACATCGCTGGCATCCCGTATCAGTCCACGCTCAATGGCCTTACGCCGGACAGCGTCAACATTGATGCCACCACCATCGTCGCTGACGGTCAGCACCACATAACCCCCTTCCCGGGACAATCTTAATGAAATTCGCCCGGTTTCAGATTTGTTAGCGGCCTTTCTTGCCTCTGCAGATTCAATACCGTGATCCACCGCATTACGCAACATATGCTCCAGCGGCGCAACAATGCGCTCAAGCACCGTTCTGTCGAGCTCACCTTCAACGTTAAAGGCATCGAAACGCACTGACTTTCCGACTTCCGTACTGATTTGTCTGACTATTCTACGCAGTCGCGGTATCAGGCGGGCAAAGGGGACCATGCGGGTACGCGTTAACCCTTCCTGAAGCTCAGTACTGATCCGGGCTTGCTGGTGCAACAGTGTTTCTGCGTCCCGGCTCTTGTTTACCAGCGTGTCTTTCAGATCCATCATGTCTGAAGAACCTTCGCTGAGAGACCGCGAGATCTCCTGCAGCATGGTATAACGGTCCATTTCCAGCTCGTCAAAGGCTGAATCACCTTCCGCATTCTGCTGGCTACGAAAAACCGTTTCTCTCGACTCTGCCTCAATTTCAAGCCGTCGTACCTGATCCCGGATACGACTGATGGTTTCTTCCATTTCCTGCAGCGACTCCGCGAAGTCAGCAATCTGCTGCTCGACGCGACCCCTGGTGATACTGGACTCACCTGCAAGACTGATCAGTTGCTCCAGCAATTCCGATGATACCCGGACAACTTCCTGAGACTGCCCGGTCCCTGCCGTTGGCGCGATATCAGTATCACGGCCTGCAGAAGGCGCGGCAGTGGTCTCAGCAACATCTGCATCGGCAACCCTGACATCTGCAACTGGCGCAGCTGCTTCCCTCGCCTGAGTCGCCGTTGTCAGTGAAGCAAGGTCAGAAGATGACGCTTCGCCCAGTGTCAGTTTTCGATAAATGTCTACCCGACGGGTTATCTCATCCTGCTGCTGGTTGAGGAGAGAGAAAAACGGTTCATTCAGTGCTACAGGCTTTTGCTGAATCCCAATAAGATAAGACTCAAAGTTGTGAGTGAATTCACCGAGGCTGTTAAGTCCGACAAGCCGGGCACCGCCTTTCAGGGTATGCAAATGGCGCAACAGATTATCGAGATGCGTGGTTGCATCCGGATGGCCACTCCATTCCAGAATGCACTGATCAATCGCCTCGACAAGCTCGTCCGCTTCCTCAATAAAAATCGAGAGAATCTCTTCATCGATTTCATCTTCAGGCAACTGAACTTCTTCTAACTCACTTTCGCTGCTGCTGGTCTCCTCATCGATGTGTACCGCGGCCGTGGCACTGACTGACGGCGTTGCAGCAACCCGACCCGGCAAACGCATGGCATCGAGTTCTTCATCTGTCGCTTCACCAGCTGCAAAACGGTTATAGATTTCAATGCGCCGGGTAATGTCATCCTGACGTTCATTGAGCAGTGCAAAGAAACTCTCGTCGAGTTCAACAGGATTGTTCTGGACCTGGATCAGGAAGGTTTCAAAATTATGTGTGAACTCCCCAAGGCTGTTGAGACCCGCCAGCCGCGCACCACCCTTTAATGTATGCAGATGGCGCAACAAATGATCCAACGGAGAGGTATCTGCAGGATTCTCGCCCCATTGCAGTATACTCTGATCAATATTCTCCAGCAGCTCTTCAGCTTCTTCGAGGAATAACGTCAGCACTTCAGTATCGATTTCATCCGCTGGCAGCAGATCAAGATCATCAGGCGTTTCACTGGCTACGACAGAAGCCGTTGCAAGACGATTCCGCAAGCGAGCCAACAGCTCAGGATTTTCTTCGGCCAGCTCACCTCTTCTGACCAGCGTCAGCAAGTCCTCAAGTTCAGAGCGACCGGCATCTACAAGCGCAATATCTGCTTCATTTGGCAAAAGCGCATCGCTACTGACAGCTTCACAGAGGCGAATCATTGCCTCTGAAAGATTAACGATGGCATTTACTTCGTGACTTTCTGCTGTTAATTGCAGTGAATTCAGCAAACCGCTAAGTTTTTCGACCGGCAACCGGTTATTAAGATCGGCTCGCCAGTTATCCAGTTCGACTCTGATATTTGACAGCATTTCCCAACTGTCATTCAGGTACCGGATCAGCTCTGCATCTGCCGCCAGCCGCGCCAGATCAATGGTTTCCAGTTCCGCGACTATATCGGTCACGTCATCGATTTCCTGACTGGCAGCGATGTTATCAAACGTCAGTATCAACCGTTCATGCGCTTCAATAATCAGCCTGATAACGTCGTCAGATGGTTTTTCAACAATCTCACCATACACTCTGAGCAGCGCTGAAGTGAGATCCTGCAGCGCAGGCTGACCAGTATCAATGGCTTGTTGCAGAACAGTTTCAAGCTCCGCGACTATTTCGTTTACAAGCTCTACATCCCAGTTTTCCAGTGCCTCTGCCGGACGCGATAATACCCGGATATCACGAAAATCAAACGTGGTTGCTTCAGCTGTCTCTTCTGTTTCTGCCAGCATCGCTTCGGCGGTGCCAATCACTTCATCGGCACCTGGCAGCTCAGCGGCATAGCCAGGCAAATCCGCCAGCGCTAACTCGTAGAGCGCCAGTGTCTCACGCAAGAGTTGATTAAACTGATCTGATGGTGCTTGTCCTGCCTTATGAATTCTGTCAGAAAGACGTTCCAGCGGCGCAGAAAGTCGGGATACTGAGCCGATTTCAGCCATGCCAGCACTGCCTTTAAGGGTATGGAAGGCTGCAATGAGGTCTGTGGGGACATAGACCGGGCTGGACAAATAAGCGCGGATCACTGCCAGTTTTTCCTCCGCCTCTTCACGGAAGATTTCTATCAGCTCTTCATCCACTTCCGGGATATCGACCGTCTGGATATCAGCACTGGAGACTTCGATTTCTTCAATCTCAAATTCATCCGGATCAAAATCTTCAAAGCTGCTGCTAAAGGTCGGCTCAGGGCTGTCATCAGGCTCAGGGCTGTCAACGGGCTCAGGGCTGTCTGGTTCAGTAATTACTTCAGGCTCAGGAATCTCACCTGCAGGTTCATGGTCTGCGTCAAGCGGTTCCGGTTCATCTGACTCGTAAGTGCTGTCCAGCTCCAGGGTTTCAGGCAACTCCCCGGCATCTTCACTGAAATCAGCCTCATCGATGACAAATTCTTCTTCATCAAAGACTTCACCTTCAGGTTTTTCGATATCGGGGTCTGCGTAATCAGCACCTTCACTTTCAATGGTGACACTTTCCAGTCCCGCTGGTTCCGGCGCGGGTTCCGCTTCCAGATCGTCCAGTTCGAAACTCAGCGTATCGTCGGCATCCTCCAGTAACGCTTCAATACTAACCTCGATGTTGTCTTCGGTACTTTCTTCAGCAGTTTCCTGATCGCTTGCTGAATGAATCTCAGCGACATCAGCTTCAGGGGTACCGGCAATCATCAGCTCAACCAGCTCGTCTTCTGTGCCCGCTGCTGGTTCAGAGCTATCGTCATCGGCGAGCGCAGTTTCTGCCATCGTTTCTGTTTCTGCGAGGGTTTCTGTTTCTGCGAGGGTTTCTGTTTCTGCGAGGGTTTCGTCTTCTTCCTGGATGGCTTCCGGAGTTGCTTCTGCCAGCGCTTCAGAGACAGGAAAATCTGTTACGGTGGACGTTTCCGCCAGTACTTCACCACGAGACAGCGCTTCAGCTCGTTCCACCAGTGACTTCACATCAAAACTTTCCTGCTGCCCCGAACGGAACCACTCAATGCCTTCCGGAATCCGGCCGACGACCTCATCTATCAGTGCCAGCATCCCCGGAGAGGGCGCTACAGTATTGTCCATGACGCGGTTAAGCATGTTTTCCACGGCCCAGGCAAACTCGCCCATTACCGTAGCACCTACCATCCTGCCGCTGCCCTTTAAGGTATGAAATGCACGGCGAACTTCTGCCAGTGCCCCGGTATCAGTTGTATCCTGCTGCCACTGGGGGAAGAACTCACGGATTGCTTCCAGCACCTCTTCGGCTTCTTCGATGAAGATTTCCAGAATCTCGTCATCAATCAGCGATTCTTCTTCCGGCGGCTCTTCCGGTTCAGCTGCCAGCATGGTCAGTTCATCCTCAGCACCGACCTCTGCTTCATCGACCAGCGCTGCAGATTCAGGTGTGGATTCCTCTTCAGCTTCAGCATCAACATCGGCACTGACCTCTGCAGAACTCGTGCTCGTTGTTGCTGGCTCGGCAACCTCCGTAAATTCGTTAGCAAGGTCTGCCGTTTCGGGGACCACAAATATATCCGGGGTGGCCACATCTGCTTCTGGCCCGTCCTGACGCTGTTCCTCTGCCGCTGCGCTATCCGGTTCAATGATCAGAGTTTCATTCAACTGATCCAGGGCAACTGCTTCTGGCTCCACTGGCACCGCAACTGCAGGCGCTGCCAGCACTGACGCCACATCAAAGCCCAGTTTTGCTACAGCTGCTTCCGCCACTTCCACCATCTGGGTATATGGGTCTGAGGGATTTTCCAGCAATCGTTCGAGATAGTAATCTATGCTGGTAACGGCATCAGCCAGGTCATCCATTTCTGCCAGTTCTGGCTTTTTTGACCGCGCGAGTAAATCACGCTCTATATAATGTGCACAGGCCAGCAATACATCCGCGCTACGCTGTTGACCCACAATACTCAGACCTCCACGCAATGCGCGAAGGTTTTCCGGCATATCCGACAGTTTCTCATGGTCAAAGTCTGAGGATACAAACTCAATGACAGTATCGCGGCATTGCGCCAGACCCTGACGGGTTTCACGAAGCACCGAGGCCTGGGCCTCATTCAGATCAGCAAAATTCTCTGAACCCTCATCATTAATGCCGGCACGACTGCGCAGCGATGACTCAATTTCGAGAAAAGCCTCCGCCATCTGAATCAGGTCTTCATCACCGGGCGTACTACCGTTAGCCTCAAATCCTCTGATTAATGCCAGTTGTCGGGTGACGGTTGCCTGATGATCTGTGTATGACAATACTGTTAAGGTGCTACCAATTTGCTCCAACGCTGGCAACATGTCATAAATGTCCTGCACCTTCCGGCTGCTGGACCTCACGTAAAGATCCAGCTTGTCGGTAATGCCATTGAGCTCCTCAATCAGGATTCGCGCAACCGCAGCGATGGTTTCGTCATCAGGGCCAAAGCCACCGGATTCTTCAGCTTCAGCTGCAGGTTCTTCTGGTGGTGTAAAACGCACCTTCACAGCCTGTATTCGTGGCGTCTCTTTAGTTGCGGTCTTAAGTTTTTCGAGTAGTGCTGTACCGAGCGCCATATCTACATCAGTAATGGCAGCGGCACCAGCTTCACTCAACCGTTTGAGTTCCGCATCAATTTGTTTTAGCAGCCCGGCAGAACTGTTATCCAGCCTCACAGCACCAGCGCCAATGCCTTCGACCAGAGCCAGCCCCAGATGGGCCAGATTAGAGGCTGCTGTCTCTCCCGCCAGCCTGATCAGCATGGTAAAGACCTTGCCCATCAAACTGAGTTGTTCCCTGGGATTATCTTTACGTATCAGCTTCGCCAGCGATTGCTGGTAGCGTGCACGTAGCTTAGGCAGCGACGCGACGCCGTTCTGTCGTTTAAAGGCGGCAACGTCCTCTGCCGAACCCAGCCCGGAAAAGAAACTGTCCATTGAGACCGTAGCATCCGCTCTGACCAGATTAGCTGAGGGCTCTTCGCCATAGGCCATCCGCAGCTGATCTGCCAGGCGAGCTACAAATGCTGGATTATCTTTCTGTTCACGATGAATTCTGTCGAGATAGCCCGGCATTTGCAGGAGGGCCTGCATCAGCACCTCCTGGGCCTTGCCAGTGTCGGGCACTGCTTCATTCATCAGGGCCTGAGCAAGCGCTTCCATTTCGGCGGCAACTGAAGTCGGGCCATCGAGTTCGACCATACGCAAGGTACCGTGCACCTGATGCAGAGAGGTCAGACAGGTGCGCATACCGCTGGCATCGCCAGATTCAGCGACAGCTTCCAGTGCCTGCTGAGCCTGTTCCAACGTCTGGGATATATCAGCTTTGATCCATTCCAGCGCTACAAAGTCTTGTGTCGAACTCATGACGGGTCCAGTCCAGTTCTTTTAGTGATGTGCCAATGGCTATTCCGGTAACTTGAAACCAGTTACCGACGAGCGCAGTTCGTTAGTCATATCCGCCAGATTACCAACCGCCGTAGCAGTCGATTTGGTACCTTCTGTGGTCTGAGAAGTAATTTCCTGAATACTTTTCATCGTATTGGAAATCTTTCCTGCTGACGCCGCCTGTTGTCTCGCAGCATCAGAGATGTTTTCAATAATCTCAGCTAACGATTTTGATACGCTTTCAATTTCACCCAGAGATACACCGGCATCCTGCGCCAGTTTTGTACCCTGAACAACTTCAGCAGTCGTTTGTTCCATCGAAGTAACTGCTTCGTTAGTGTCGCTCTGAATCGTTTTTACCAGCGCAGAGATCTGTTTGGCTGCAGCACCGGAACGTTCCGCCAGACGCTGTACTTCATCTGCCACCACCGCGAAGCCTTTACCGGCGTCTCCTGCCATAGACGCCTGAATCGCCGCATTCAGGGAAAGTATGTTCGTCTGGTCAGCGATATCGTTAATCAGCGACACGATGTCACCAATTTCCTGCGAGCTTTCACCCAGGCGTTTGATTCGCTTAGCTGTTTCCTGAATCTGACCGCGAATCTTGTCCATGCCTCCGATCGTGTTCTGTACCACCACGGCTCCCTGACTCGCGATTTCTACAGATCGCTCAGCCACCGAAGATGATTCCGCTGCGTTGTAGGATACCTGGTCAATGGAGATAGCCATTTCGTTCACGGCTTCAGATACATCGGTAATTTCCTTGGACTGTCGCTGAGATGCCTCTGACAGCTCGCTTACTGACCTTCTGGTCTGGTCTGCAGCAGTCGACACCTGACCAGACGTCTCATTGATTTTCGATACCAGTGCACGCATCTGGTCAATAGAAAAGTTAATCGAGTCGGCAATCGCGCCGGTGAAACTCTCGGTAACAGTCGCCTGCACCCGCAGGTCACCATCTGCAAGGTCAGCAAGTTCGTCCAGCAGCTGCAGAATAGCAGCCTGATTCTGTTCGTTCTGGACCTGGGTTTCCTGCACGCTGCGGCGGACTTCCTGCGCAATAAACACACCCATGATGACAATCACCAGAAATGCACCAATGGCACAACCCAATCCCAGCAGTGGCGACGCCAATCCCTGACCCTGTGACTCCTCGTAGGAGCGGGTCAGAGAATTCAGCAGGTCCAGATAATCACCGGAGCCCAGATAGACAGCCTGTGCCGCATTTCCTACCGCAACTACCTCCTGAGCGCGGGCGAAAATTTCATTCATTCTGCTGGAAACTGAACGGAATAACTCATCGATTTTCAGCAGGCTGGCCTGCACTTCTGCGTCATTCGCGGCCGTCAGCAACAGATCGCGATCACCATTCGTCAGCCCCTGCAGCACCCGGGCGAAGGTTGCACTGTCACGGTCAAAGTTGCCCCGGAAGTTTTCAGCGCCGCCAAATTCCATGACCTTATCTATGCCACGGGACATGCGTTCAATGATCTGGCTCTGTCGTTGCGCCAGTACCACTTCGTTAGCCGGTTTGCCGGCTCTCAGCATTGCAGCAACAACCTTGTTATTTTCCTGCTGAATAGCCGACATGGTAATTGCAAGATCGCCGGACATATCCCTGATGCTGACCAGTGCATCACGGTTGCCCAGAATTACATCAATGTTGGTACGGGTCTCGGACCACAGCGAAGTCACGCGATTCAGAATACTTTGCTGGGCCTCAGGAGAGGCGGGCAGCCCGGAGGTAAGGTTGCCATTCTTCAGATAGCCGAGATAGTCATCAAACTGGCTGCGGTTTTCCATCAGCAGCGGAAATATCTGCACTTGCCCGCCTGCTGCCTCGCTGCTGTTCTTGGCAATTTCCTGAGACAGTACTTTCAGGTTATTTGCTTGTCGCAGATACGCCGCCGAGCGGGTTGCATCCTGGCTGACAAAAAAATAATTGGCGACATAACCTGCCACCAGTAACAACAACAGGACCACCATTCCCGAGATCTTGGGGTCCCTCAACGTTCTTCCTACCGAACCGGATCTTTCTGCCATATTTCTTCTCTGAACGCGTCTCTGGAATCAGCAGACCTAAGCGGTCTGTTGCGCCAATTTTAAAATTTCAGGATCTTCAGCTACGACCCGCAGGCTCATCACCGGCCAGAACACACCACCGACCCGATAGCCACCCTGCACATAGGGTCTGAACAAATCCTCCAGTTCCCCCGCGCCTTCTTCATAGGAATCGCTGGGAAAATGCTGCATACCCAGAGATTCATCAACCAGAAAACCCAGGTATTGTTCATCTTCTTCCATTGCCAGTATCCGGCGCTGATTACGGGGCAGGGCAGAGCTTCTGCCAAAAAACAGCACCAGATCCAGTATTGCCATTAATCTGCCGCGAACATTCGCTACCCCGATGACAAAGTTCTTCACGCCAGGCACTCGCGTCGACGGCGGTAACCGCATCAGTTCTGCCACTTCAACCAGAGGCGCAACAAAACGCTGACCCAGTAAATTGAACCCAACTCCGTTCCAGTGCGTCTGCGCGTTTTCCCGCGCAGGCAGCTCTATGGCAACTTTCTGGCTCCGCTCAGCAATCGAAATCAGCGTGGCATAGGGCGCGAGGGTACTCATAGCTTCAGAATCTTCTCCACCACCGCGACTAATACCTGGCGGTCAACCGGCTTGGTAATATAGCCGCTGGCTCCCTGCCGCTCACCCCATACCTTATCTGTCTCCTGATCCTTGCTACTGACAATGACCACCGGAATATGGCTGGTACTTTCGCCCCGGCAAATCTGTCGGGTCGCCTGAAAGCCATTCATGTCCGGCATCACGATATCCATCAGCACGATATCCGGCTGCTCCGCCGCCGCCAGAGCCACACCGTCACGACCATTTTCGGCCGTAATCACTTCATAGCCCATGGATTCAAGAAGATCCTTGAACTGATAAATCTCGGTCGGAGAATCATCGACCACCAGTACTTTTGTCATGTTATTGCGCTCCGAGCCGTCTTAATTGGAAACCCTGACGTGGTCCCGAATCGCACTGAGCAATTCATCTTTACTGAAAGGTTTGGTCAGATACTGATCTGAGCCAACAATTCTGCCCTTGGCCCGGTCAAACAGACCATCCTTGCTTGATAACATAATCACCGGTGTCGTCTTGAATGAACTGTTGTTCTTTATCAGCGCACATGTCTGGTAGCCGTCCAGACGAGGCATCATGATGTCAACAAAGATGATCGAAGGCTGTGTGTCAGCGATCTTGGCGAGTGCATCAAAGCCATCAACTGCAGTGATAACCTCGCAACCTGCCTTGGCCAGCAACGTCTCTGCTGTTCGACGAATGGTCTTGCTATCGTCGATGACCATGACTTTTATGCC
>JAGRIO010000083.1 GCA_020443225.1 Pseudomonadales bacterium | reverse complement strand
TGACTTCAGAATCAGCTTGCCGGATTCGACTTTGGAAATATCCAGAATATCGTTGACCACACGCAGCAGGTGACTGGATGCATTTTTGATAGTTTCAAGATAAGTGCTCTGGGCCTCATTCAGTTCTGTCTTCAGCGCGAGTTCTGTGTAGCCAATGATAGCGTTCATTGGGGTACGGATCTCGTGGCTCATATTGGCCAGAAATTCGCTTTTGGTGGCAGTTTCTGCCTGAGCGACAAGTTTGGCTTGTTCTGCTTCTTCACGCCGTTTTCGCTCAGTAATATCTATGAACGAGCCCTCGATTCTGTCGAGCTGACGATGCTCATCCAGAAATACCTGAGCAGATAATGATATCCACAGTTCTGAACCATCTTTGCGACGAATTCTGGTTTCTGCACCAATGATTCTGCCATCCTCTCTCAACTGGTTAGCCAGTATTCGCATATCATTGGGGTCGGTGAAAATCTGACTGATATCCGGTGGGCGCAAGCTGAAAACGTCTTCAACAGATTCGTAACGTAACATCTGTGCTACGGCTGGGTTGATATTGGTGATATGGCCAAGCCTGTCGATCTCAAAAATACCTTCGATCGCATTCTCATACAGCGACAGGTACTTGTTTCTGGAATCGTTAAGCTGTTGATAGAGTTTGGCATTCTCTATAGCGATGGCAGATTGCGATGCCAGCAGTTTGAGGATGGCGACCCGGTCCTGGGTGAAAGCGTTAGGCGACTGGGTATTCTCCAGATAGAGAATACCCGTCAGATCTGCCTTGCTGATCACCGGAATGCAAAGTACCGATTTAGGCTTGGCAGAAACGATGTACTCGTCCTGAGTGAAGATATCTTCATTCATTGCGTCGTCCAGTACGATATCTTCCAGAGTCCTGGCGACATACTGAATAATGGAAACAGGCAGGTTGCCGGCTTCGGTGACTGGTTTTGTCGTGTGCAGGTGCTGGGTGGATACGCCGTCCGACACAGTCGTGATCTCAAGCGTAAGCACATGGTTGCGCATCAGCATCAGGCTGGCACTGTGAGCACCCGCATTTTCCAGTGCGACTTGCATCAACTGTTCCAGCAGATTGTTCAGAATGATCTCGCTCGACAGTGCCTGAGAAGCCTTCATAACGGCACCCAGGTCCAGAAAGTTGCCGTAGTTCAAATAGGAATCCGGTCGGATCTCTGATGAAAGAGCGCTGCCGGAAAACTCATCCTCTCGCAGTTCCAGGTACAGATCTTCGAGATGCCTCACCTTGGTCATTGCTCCCCAGCGGACATAACTTGCCCGGGCGAGTTTCAGATAGTGAATAGCGATTTCCCGGCGGTTGTTCCGGTGGTGGAATCTGCCAGCAAGTTCACAAGCCAGTGCATGCTCTTTCAGATAGCCATGCTGACGGGATTGCTGAATCGCGACTTCGTAGAGAGATAGCGCCTCACCATGATTGCTGGCGCTGGCTGCGAATTCTGCGCAGGCCAGATAGTAGCTGTGCAGAACATTTTGTGGCGCATGGTAGGCCCATTTTCTGAGCTTGCGCAGGTTCATACGAATGCGCAGGTACAATCGGGTGTGGCCCAGCCCCTGAGTTGTCGAAAGGCAATCAATTGCAGCCAGAGTCTCATACAGCGTAAAGAATGGCACGGCTGGTGAAGACACAACAGAAAGCAGAACTTCTCGTGCCTCGTTGGCAAAGTTCAGGGCGTACTCTGGGTGGTTAAAGAGGTAGGCCAGATAGGTTTTGATGACAAACAGATTGGCAATGCTGGATTCATCACCGATTTGCTCATGGAACTGTATCAAAGCATTTTCAGAGTAGACTTCACCTTCCAGCAGCCAGGGTACATTGTTCGGATGTATCAGGTTCCGCACCGCCTGCTGATAAATTGACGCCAGGCTCAGCATAGGCGTTTGATTGTATTCATCAGCTTTCTGCGTATAAAGCGAGAGATTGCTGTCGATACTGTTGAGATCATGTCCCAGCAGGAAAGCGTTCATTGTGCTAGTAATTGCTGCAATGATTGCAAATTCGATATCACCATGGTCCATGCCAATCCGGTAAGCCTTGTTCAGCGGCTCAAGTGATTCCCTCAGTGGTCGTTTCCAGGGCAGGATGAAATCATGGATGATAGTCAGAGCCTTGCACTGGAGCTCGACCGGAATGCGGTCAATGTTTTCACTGGCCATTACGCCAAAGCGGTAGCCTGATTCAATAGTGCCGAGATAGGTGATGAGAAGAGCGCCGAACATGGGGTAAGCAAAGGAAGACTCTGGTGCCAGGCCATGTTTAAGCGACAGCTCTGTCATTCTCAGTATGTAAATGCCGGTGACTTCATTCCCTGACATATAGCCAGCCTGACTTAACAACATCAGCACACGCATTGCCAGCAACAACTTTGGATCTGTAATGGTGGGTTGCTTGGCTGTATTCAGTTTGCTGAGACGATAGGTTTGATAGCTGAGGCGCAAGATGAGTTTCAGGGTGTGGGCAGATCCAATACGCGGGTTTACGGGATACCCAAGGGACTCCAGAATTTTATGGCCAGTCTGCTGCGCCGCTTCAAGGTCGTTAGCTGCGATATGTGAACGTAGTGAAATTTCCTCAATCCGGGCCAGGTCTTCTGTTGATTTTGCGTTGTGCCTGACCAGTCGGGCCAGCGTTTCCAGTTGCTCGTGGTCGCCGCACAGGTAGGCGCTTTCTGCAGCCTGCAGGTGCAGTGCCAGACAGTGATCATAATCGTCCCACGCGTCGGGTCCCTCCAGTGCAATCGCTGTACGTAAATAACGGAAAGCTGAGCTGAATGCAGCGGAATCTTTGGCTTTTATGCCAGCTCGGAAGTTCAGTGCAGCCAGCTTGTGGCGGTTGTCCTGATCTTCGTGGAGATTTTCGAAACTGTTGTTAAGCTGGTTTACCAGCTCGAACAGATGATTCTCATCTTCGGGATCACTGTCCCGTATCAGACACTGCCCGATTCTGGTGTGAATTCGACGACGTTTCTCGGGTGCCATTTGTTCGTAGATGGTATCCCTGACAACTTCGCTGGCAAACCTGAAGCCTGATACCAGAGCGCCATCAGATGACGTTGAGCGTGACTGAACCAGAAAACCGTCCTTTTGCAGAGACAGCAGGGCCGGCGTCGCTTCATTTGTAGATATTCCGGCTATCTCAGAAACGAAGGCCTGAGTGAATTCGTCGCCAATGCAGGCAGCGCATTCCATCAGCTCAAGCTGCGCATTCTCAAGCTTATCCACTTTACGGGTGAGCAGATTAGCGACGTTAGGGCTGGGTAACAGCTCTTCGCAAGCCTGCAGGTCCCAGTTCCACTCCCGGTGCTCCCGGTCAAAGCTGAGTATTCCCCGCTCGTTCAGGTTAATAAGAAATTCCCTGACCGCCAGTGGATTACCATGGGTCTTGCGCTCAATAATTTCTGCGAGCTCAAGCGTTTCGGTATCCGACCGAAACAGCGTGTCAGCCAGCAATATGCTGATGTTCGCCACCGTCAGGTTTTCCAGCGGCAGTTGCTCGATTACCGGTGACTCGTCAGTGATCTGCTGCAACAGTTGCCGTGTTTCCTCATGGCTTACTGCTTCTTCACTCTGAAAAGTAGCGACCATCATGGTATGGGGAACGCTAAGACCCAGTGCAACCGAGCGGAACAGTTCCAGCGACTCCGGGTCGATGTAGTGAAGGTTGTCAATGCAGACCAGAAAAGGATGCTCTTTGCTAGTGAGAACTCTTATCAGGGTTGCTACAGACTCAGTGAGCTGTTGCCTCATGAGCTGCGGGTCTGACGGAGCAGGTTCCGTTTCCGGGAATTCATTTTTGGTGATGTAACGGAATTCCGGCACCACACTGGCGAGTGAGGCTCTGGCGGTTCCCATTTCGGAGACCAGTTGCAGGGAGACCGAAGGGAAATCAGTTCTGGCGACCAGTTGTCGGGCCAGATCGCCAAATGCCAGCGTGATGCAACGATATGGACGTTGCGCGTCTTTCGCTGTCAATGAACAGGATGCTGAAAAACAGCCTGCGGCTGAGGCTTCGCGCTGAACTTCACGCAACAGTGAGGATTTCCCGGTGCCACGCTCGCCACTGCAAAGTATCAGTTTAGTGGCGCCATCGGCTGCCTGACGATAGCATTGCTGCAGCAATGTGATCTGACTTTCCCGTTGCAACAGTCTCTCGGTGACATTGAGATGCTCAGGGATATCATCCAGGGCTACCTCAAAATCCAGGTGCTCAAGATCGGTGGTTTTGTTCCTGATCAGGTCAGCACAGGTTCGCAGGTCACGCTTGATAGCCTCAGTGGACTGGTAGCGGTCCTCCGGCAGTTTCTGCAGTAATTTCAGTATGATTCGCGCCAGTGCCCGCGGTAACAGCGGATTGACTGCTTGCGGAGAGGGGGGCACTGTGGCGATGTGGTTGTAGACCAGTTCCAGAGAGTCAGTGGTTTCAAAGGGCGGTCTGCCCGTCACCATTTCAAAAAGAATCGCACCCAGTGAATAGAAGTCCGAGCGATAATCGGTCGTTCGGTTAACCCGGCCAGTTTGCTCTGGAGAAATGTAAGCGAGATTGCCTTCCGGCAGTGCGGTGGATAAGGATTGATTCCGACCGCCGCTGCCGAGGCTGGCAATGCTGAAGTCCTGAATCGTTACATCACCGGTGAGTTTATTCACCAGAATCGTATCCGGATTAAGATTCTTATGAATGATCGACTGCGAATGAAGATAGTCCAGCGCATTGGCTATGGACACTGCAACGGTGAGCTGTTCTTCCAGGTTTTGTAGTGCGCTGTTTATCAGCTCCCGCAATGGGGTGATAGTGTCCCTGCGTAAAACCAGTATGGGTGCGTCATTGTGGGTAAAGAAGTCCAGCGCAGAGACCACATGGCCGGAGTTAAGGCTGTTCAGTAGTGAATATTCCCTGCGGAGACGATTGACGAGTTCGGGTGCTGCTATTTCCGCCCGGAGCTGTTTCAGTGTAACTGGCAGGCCGTCGCTGGTTCTGGTGGCGGTGAAGTAAACAAAATCAGACGTTTGCCCCTGTAGCCTGAGATTGTGATAACCCGGTAGTGAACTCATGGGGTGTGATTCATGTCTTACCTGCCATCTGAGGCCTGGGTGAGATTCAGCTTACCTCAGGTGCGAACAGATATCCGGTACCGTGGATTGTGCTGATAAACGTTTTGCCCGGGCTATGCTGGCGGAACTTACGTCTGACCTGACCTACCAGCACATCAATATAGCGATCATCCGGATACCATTCACGGTTGCGGATTTTGTTCATCAGCTGATCGCGGGTCATGACCTGGCCGGCGTTTTCCAGCAGCGCCATTAACAGGTGGAATTCACCCGCTGACAATGACTGTAGCTCACCGTCTGGGGTGGCCAGCTCCCGCTTGTTCAGGTCCAGCGTCCAACCTTCAAAACTCCGCTTGAAGCCTTTTTCTTTCTGCTTTTCCTGGGCCTTGACCCGCCACAGCAGATTCTTGACCCGGGACAGTAACTCCCGTGGATCGAAAGGCTTGGTCACATAGTCATCGGCGCCACTTTCAAGCCCGACGATACGGTCTATCTGTTCGTCCTTGCCGGTGACCAGAATAATGCCGACGTCTGAGCGGGAACGCAGTTCGCGGGTGAGTGTCAGGCCGTCTTTCCCGGGCAGATTGATATCCATCAGGCAAATGTCAATGTCGTTGTCCTGAATGATCTTTTCCACACCATCTGCATCACCGAGCGAGAAGACAACATAGCCTTCTTTTTCAAAGTGTGCGGTCAGCTGGGAACGTGTGATTGGCTCATCTTCAATGATCAGCAGGTGGGTAGCAGACTGGCCCATGACTCCTTAGTTACCTCCGGGTCTGTGACATTAGATGAAATCAGGCGGTTAGTTATATCATAGCCCTTATCTGCATATGAAGTGGGAAACTCACTGAGGGACATGGCGCATTTAATTATTCCACCAGACTCACTTTCATCGGCCACCCTTAACGGTATCGTAGAAGAGTTCGTCACCAGAGAAGGGACAGATTACGGACATGGCACCATCAGCCTTGAAACCAAAGTAGCGCAGGTGCTTCGCCAGCTCCGGAGCGGTGAGGTGGTTATTGTATATGACTCTGATCTTGAATCAGTTTCGCTGACCCCAAAACAGGGGTTACAGGTACCGGACTGATTTATGGGTGCCTGCGTCATTTATATGACCCGCAGCAGCCCGGTTCGGGTCATTTTAGCCACACGTGTGGGCGAACAGCTCGTCCTTGTAAGTTAACCGCTTATCCATTACTTACAAGGTGCTTACATCTTAAACAGATGGTGAATCTATAATGCGAGCCTCACTATTGGTAAGAATCGAGTTGGTTAGGCGAGATACTTCATTAAAATTCTATGAAATAAGTCTTAAATGGCTAATTTTGTTGGAAATTTTGTTGTTTGACCTGAAGGGATTGGCTAGTATGGCCTCTAATTTGCCTGTATTTTTGGCATATATCCCGTTGGGCAAGCCCAAATGCTGATGAAGAGTCCGGTGATATTGCTAAAATGGCGTCTGAATCTGAAGCATCTGGACATCATATGGAAGAATGTCATGAAGTCTGATTTTAACTCTATGAAAAAGGCTGGAAAGTCCATGTTACTTGAACTTGTGTTCCTTGCTGTGCTGTCGCCTGCGGTTGCTGTAGCTGATCCTAATATCCAGCTGGATATGATGGTCGCAAAAGAGATCGTTGTTGAAGAAAATGGTCAGGAAGTGACGCGTTGGGTCGAGGCGCAGGATATCGAGCCAGGGCAAAAGCTCCGTTATACGGTTCAGTACGTGAATATGGGGGATGAGTCGGCGACCGATGTGCGCATCGAGAACCCGATTCCGGAACTCACGGTTTACGTCTCTGATTCGGCTTCCGGGGAAGGCAGTACCATTGTCTTTTCGGCAGATGGTGGCGCGCGTTTTGACCCTGCAGACCAGGTAACCTATGAGGTTGCCGTGTTTGGCGGAGGAACAGACCGGCGGCGGGCCAGCCCGGAAAGATTTACCAATATCCGATGGTTGATCGATGAGGTTCCGGCAGGAACGTCTGGTCAGGTGAGTTTCGAAGTATTGGTGCAATAGGATTTGGCACCTTTATTGCTTTGAAGTTGCGGGATGTTTTACCTAACTTTATAAATGAGCTGAGATGACACAAATGAAGACTCAAACTGGGAATGCCGTATTGCGGTTCTTCAAGGCGGGTGTTGCGATCGTTCTTCTTGTCTGTGGTGCGCAATCTGCGCTGGCAGCGGGAACGGCAGCAAATACCATTCTTGAAAACACAGTAACGGTGAATTTTGAGAACGCCGGTGGGCTGGCGATGACAGCGGTCACTGCGACGGCTTCCATCACCGTCAACCTGGTAGAAGCTGCACCGTCGGTGGCATTTAATGCCGCGGCATCGACTTCTCCGCTGGAAGGCGCAGAAGGAGATGTGATTACGCTGGTGTATGACGTAACGTCCAATGCCAACGGTGAAGACGACTATGAGTTAGTCGTTGCTGATTCATCGACCTCAAACTATGGCACATCAACCTTCTCACCTGTGAGCCCCGTCAGCGTAGGCATTCTGGGTGCGACCACGGTCGCTGAAGCATTCAGTATCCTGAACACCGGTGGTTCTGGTGCGGGCGAATGTACAGTGAATGGTACCGGCACGTGTGAGATCCAGGTTCCGAATGATGGCCCCATTGGCTCTGAAGGCGACATAAACAGCCTGGCAGCCGGTGACACTGTGGTTCTCAACAATGGCTCGACCCTGACTTGTACGGTCGTATCTGTCACTGACGTTGCGGGTGCCACCTCAGCAGCTTCTTTGTCGACCCTCGAAGTCGATTCCTGTGAGGACACCGGCGGCGGTGCTTTTGCGCTGGCGATTGGTGACGACATCTTTGAGTCCAAGCAAATTACTATTTCTACGACGCTGGGTAACCTGACCGCGGCTAACGTTGATGGTTCTACGACTATCTCTGTAACGCCTCAGCCGGTTGGTGGTTCCGCAGGTACACCTGATACCAATGCGACGATTACCATCAAGGCACCAAGTGTTTCTGTCTTCAAGCTGGTTCGGAACGTGACTACCCCCGTAGCGGGTACTGACCCGGGCGCTGGTGCCGATATTGCTATCCTGACCTATGACGGCACCGGTGGTGGTACTTTCTATGCGAACGGTGTTACTGCGGCACCTGGTGATGTGCTGGAATATGCGGTTATCGTCCGACGCGATCTGGGTAATGTTAAGGATATAAGGATTACCGACCCGCTGCAGATCTTCACGACTTATCAGGCGGCGTCTATTAATGTGCTCGACGCTGAAGCCACTGGCTTTACCTGCTCCAACACGTGGACCTGTGACGTAACTGTGACAGACGGAACCGTTGATGCCGCTGATGACGGCAGTACTACAGCCGGCGATACGGGCTTCTTCTCTGGCGGCACAATTACTGCCTACGGTGGCTCAGGTGCGGATGAAACTGACGGCACTAACCCTGGTGGTACGCTGGGCAATGGCGAAGTATCCGTCATCACCTATCGCGTCACTGTTGATAACTAATCGTGAGTAATCTGGAGACTACTATGAATACCATTCGCAAGAGCTTCGCATTACTCGCGGTGGTTGGAATCTGGATGATGGCCAGCGCTGCGCAGGCCGTCACACCAGCCAACACCATCCTGAGTAACCAGGCCAAACTGACCTATACCGGTAATCCTACCGGTATCACAGCCAGCGTTGATGTCACCGTCAGCCTGGTCACCGCGAACGTCGTCATTACGCCGGCGTTTTCGGTACCTTCTGATCAGACAAAAGCTGAAAATCAGTCTTTCTCTGCGACCTATACGGTCTATGCTCAGAACAACGGTCTGGATACCTATGCGCTTTCAAGCGCGGTGACTACCAACAATAATGTCACCAGCCCGGGTACGTTTACTGATACGCCTTCATCCATCGATCTAGGGGCAACGGCGTTAAGCACACAAATCGTCAGTACCGGTTCGACCACTGCTTTGACAGTGCCTGCGGATGGTACCAGTGATGGTGCGATCAACGGTCTGGCTGCGGGTGACACGGTTGTTATTGCCAGTGCGCCTTATACCATCCTGTCTATTACGGATAATGCAACGGGGACTTCGACGATCAATCTGACCAGCGCGCTGCCTGCAGCTACCTATCCGGTTGGCGAAGGTATCTTTGAGTCGAAGACGTTTACCGTTACTACGACTGATGTGGGTTCAATCACTAATACCGCGATTCCTGCCAGTATTGTGGTGACCACCTCTGTTGATAATGGCACTGACGCGGCCTTTACTGATCCGCTGGAAATCTTCATCGTGCAGATCACGATCACGAAACGGGTCAGATGTATCACAGGTTGTGACGATTCTGGCGGTACCAATGCTTTCGACTATGATGATACTGATAACAGTACAGATGGTGGTGGCAATAACTACTTTGATGGTGGTGTAACTGCCGAGCCTGGTGGTGAGCTGGAATACCTGATTTCCATGGAGAACCCGGCATCTACAGGTACGTCACTGACCAGTGCTGTGCTCTCTGATACTTTGCCAACCTTTGTTTCATACAAGGCGAATTCAACTAAGTTGAATGCTCAGTCTGTTAATGATGAAGGTTCAGCGCCGGTATTCCCGCTGGACACTGGTGCGGATGATTCCGGACTGGTAGTCGGCCAGAATGCTGGTCTGGCGGGTGCTGAAGATGATGGTGTTATCACTTCAGGCACAACAATCTATGTCGTATACCGAGTGACGATCGACTAGAGTAAATGATGCTTAAATGCGAACAGTTGGACACAACACTGAATGCTATAAACTAGCTAGCGTAGCTTCGTTTTTGAAACTTGCTGCCAGGGTGTTCCCGACTGTTCCGTTTATGAATCGGTTTGTAAAAATAAAAACTACTGCAAAGCAAATTGCAGTAGTTTTTTTATGCGCGTTTTTTGCTGGCTTATCAGGGCTGCCAGCCAACGCCGATCAGGTACTGACCAATATTGCGGTATTAAAGTATGACGGTAACGACACACAGGGCGTGAGCGCCAGTGTCGACTTCACGCTGGTTGACAATAACCCGGCACCTGCGCCTGATGACATTCAACCACCTACCGATATTGCGATTGATTGTCAGGACGCTGCCCAGTGCTCGAATCTCGTCATCCCCGAGAATGCATTTGAAGTGGCTGTGGGCGCTATCACCGGAACCGACCCTGATACGGCCCTGGATGATCTGACCTATGAAGTCGTTGATGACATCCGGTTTGAGGTGGTGGATGGCTATCTGAAGCTTGTACCCGGTGAATTCATTGATTACGAAGCTGAGCAAGCCGTTACCTTGCAGCTCCGGGTCACGGACCCCGCAGGAAATGAGTTGATCAAATCCTTCACGTTTGAAGTTCTGGACGTGAATGAAGCACCGGAGAATCTCGCGGTAGATAACCAGTTTGTCCCTGCTGGCCAGAGCGGTTCCGTTATCGGCGCATTAACCTTTACTGATCCTGATGTCGTCGAGTCTCATACGCTTCGGGTCATCGATAATGAACGCTTTGTGATTGAAGATGGGGTATTGAAGCTTGCGCCCGGTGAGAGTTTCGGCGTTGATGAACAGGTAAATCTGGTCATTGAAGTCGAAGACAAAGGTGGATTGACTACCCAGACTACCCTGACTGTAGGTGCGAACCCGGGTCTCGTTCGTCCCCCGGCGCCCTCGCTGATCACCTTCCTGGCACCGGACCGTACTGGCGAGACATACAACATTGTAGAGTCAGCCTGTTCGCCACCTGCCGGTTTTGGACTGGATGCGCAAAATACCGGATCCGGACTGTCGATATTCAGACCCGAAGAGATACCAGGTGACCGGCAGTTGGCCGAGGCCGATGCCTATGCCATTGGCGATGTGATCTATATCCGGGTAGATGACACTGATCAGGATATGCAACCATTCCTGAGAGAGACCATTGAGATTACGCTTGAAACCGGCGATGGCGGTGACATCGATACCATCACCCTCACAGAAACTGATGTTTCTACGGGGGTGTTTGCCGGCTATATCTATTCCACCTCACAGACGAGCGCTGCTAACGACTGTATCTTTACCGTCAAACCCGGTGACCAGCTGATCGCGACTTACCATGACCCTAATGATGCAGTTGATATAAAAGATACAACGGCCTTTGTGGCGCCGATAGGCGTAGTTTTTAATGATGAAACCGGTGAACTGATAAACGGTGTCGTGCTCTCTCTGGTTGATGTGTCAACCGGTAAACCCGCCCTTGTGTTCGGAGATGGACCCGGGTATGCCAGATATCCTGCTACCGTAAAGACAGGTGAAGAAACCCATGATGCCGCGGGCAATGTCTACCCGGTTAGTAGTGGCGAGTATCGCTTTCCCGCAATTCCGGATGGCGATTACCGGATTGAGCTTTTTAACGTCCGTGGCTGGGAGATATCCAGTAAACCTGACGGCGAATTACAGGCGCTGGCGGCAGCATCCGAGCGGTCACTGACTTATCTGTCGACGGATCACTATTTTCTTACCGAAGCTTCCTACGGAGAAGTTTTCCATGTCAGTCAGGGCGCATTGCCCAAGATTGATATTCCGCTACGCCCAGTGCCCCGGGTAACCGAACCACCGGTAGTGACACCTTCTGAGATCATTTTTCTGCAATACAGCGCCAACCCGGCTGTTGGTTCGCCAGTCGATATAGCGCAGAGCCATTGTGTCAGTGATCAGAATTCCCAGGCGGTGGAGCTCAGAAATGTGGCAGTACCTGTTCCTGGTGTTGTGAATCTGTTGCCAACCTCTGCCTATAAGTCGGGACAACCGATATTTGTGCAGGTCAATGATTATGACCAGAATAATGATCCGAATGTCCGGGAAAAAATAACCATTCAGCTAGATGTAGAATCTCTGGGTGACCGGGAATATCTGGAACTGACGGAGAGTGGCCCGGATACAGGCGAATTCTTTGGCTACATCCAGTCGACTTCAGGCGAAAATGAAGTGGGTAGTTGTTTACTCGGTGTTGAGTCGGATAAGCCGATTCAGACCACTTACACCGATGCCTTTGATCAGACCGATGTCTCTGATTCCTGGATTCTTGTTGACCCCTTTGGGAAACTGTTCAGCACTCTGGATGGTACAGCGCTGGATGGGGTGATCATTACTGTGGTGTATGCAGATACCGGTGAACCAGCGCCTGTATTTGGTGACGGACCATTCTTCGCACCTTATCCATCAACCCTGGTCACCGGTGGTTCTACCACCGATGAAGCCGGGCTGTTCTATGACTTCCCGCCGGGAGAATACCGCTTTCCATTTATGATGCCTGGCTTCTACCGGTTTGAGTTGTCCAACATCCCGGAAGGCTTCATTTTTCCTGCCGTCTCGCTTGACGAAGATGCAATTCAGCAATTGCCGGGCGCGCCCTATGCGATCGTAGATGGCTCAGATGGTGGTGTCTTTGAAGTCC
>JAGRIO010000082.1 GCA_020443225.1 Pseudomonadales bacterium | reverse complement strand
GTAGCTTTTGGTTAGCAGTGAATGGTCGGACGCAGCATTGTATCACGTCCAGTCTGGCACACCGGTCTGGCGCGTACTGTATGTGCCACAGGAAGCACCGGAAGCAGCGTTGATATAACCAGACCTACTGCCGGTGCGCGGATCAGGCAGCTGTTCAATGTCGGCCAGAAGCGTTGCGTCGAGCCACGGGAGTAAGTTCTGGTGCAAGTTGAGCCAGACACGGTTAGCGGGGAGATGATGCCAGCATCTGATGTTCCCTCACCATAATTTGAGCCGGCGGGAGTTATGCATGTGCAGATGTTCGGGAAGGTTTATTCCTGTCTTGCCCTTACACGAAATTCTGATGCAGACAGACCTGACCAGCGAACAAAGGCCTTCCTGAAATTTGAGACGTCGCTGTAACCACAACGTATTGCCAGATCTTCGATTGAGATGTTGGTGTTTTGCAAATATTGGGAAGCGATTGAGTAACGTGATTCGTCCTGAAGTTGTTTGAAGCTGGTTTTTTGCGTCGCGAGCTGGCGTTGCAGCGTTCGCAGTGACATTCCAAGATAGTTCGCCACCGAAGCCGCCGTAGCAACATGACTTCCTGAACTGGAACTACATACTCCTCTGATTTGACGAATTAATCGTGACTCTCCGTTCTCCAGTGCCAGCTGGTCACATAAATCCTGACAAACCTGACTGGTCATTGGGTCAGACCGTGGGCAATTTTCACTCAGTACCCTTGCATCAAACTGCCACTCCATTGTGTCTGCATCAAAGTACAACTCACAATTGAACACTTCGTGGTACTTGTCCACCCAGGCAGGTTCGGGAAAGGGGAAGTACATTCTTAAAGATGGGAAGGTGTGCCCCAGCACTTCTGAGAGCAAAGTTGTCATTGAGCTGCGCCAGAACTCGATAATGAAACGTCGGTTCTGGCCGAGAAGCTGGTGATTCTGCGTCCTCAGAATTCCGGTGTCATTCTGGCGGGAAAACGCGACGTCCATTATTGCACCAGCGAGGTCAATATGATTCTGGCCGAAGATAAAGGCCTCGCCGAAAGAACTGCTGGTCGTCAGCGCGTATCCGAATACACCAAAGTGATTTACCTTCTGACGCAACCCTGCTCTGAGTGCTGTGTCAGGTTCCCTTGCGATTCGGGCGGCTGAGTTCAGGATTGCGGGTAACTCATCGTGTTGAATATTGAGGGCCCCACTCGGCGGTAAAGGCAGACGCGCCTCCCTGAACAATTCTTCTGCAGTGATCCCCTGAGCAGACAGTTCTTCCATAAGTGCAGGAATGCCGAGTGGTAGCTGTTTGTTATCAGTCTCTGAAAGCTGTGTGAATGGCACAAAATCACCTTTTTTATGGCGTGAAATCACCTTGTCCAGTTTGCACCGTCAGGGATACTGATTGCCACTGAAAAAAGAGGTGTAACTCATGAAGAATGAAAGTGTAGCAATAGAATTCGATGGTCCCCTTGCGATCCTTACGCTCCAGCATGGGCCGCACAACTTACTCAGCCCGCCGTTAATGGATGGCGTGCTTGAAGGGCTTGATACCGCAATGAACTCCGGAAGTCGGGCCGTTCTGATCATGAGCGGACTCCGTCACTTTTCAGCCGGTGCTGATGTTTCCCTGTTCGAGGCAGCCATGGGAGATGGTGATGGGTTGGAAACATCACCTCTCGCCTTTCTGAACGCCATTGAAGCATGTCCCTTACCAATTGTTGCCGCTGTGCACGGAGTTTGTGTCGGTGGTGGTCTGGAACTCGCACTTGCGTGCGACATTATCATCGCAGCACGGTCATCGAAGATTGGTTCAGTTGAAGCCACCATAGGACTGAATCCATTGATGGGCGGTATTCAGCGTCAGGTTCAGCGAGCCGGTGCGCTCCGTGCGAAGGAAATGTCATTGTTAGGCAGACGCTACGATGCGGAAACAATGGAAAGATGGAATCTGGTTAACACGGTTGTTAATGACGAAAAACTGGCCTCAGCTTCTCATGCTCTGGCCATGGAGCTCGCGAATGGCCCCACCGTCGCTCACCGTATTACCAAGGAACTGGTAAAAATAGCGGTTGATCAGGGCGTGGGTGCTGCCGACGCCGTGATGGAGGAAAAGCAACTTGCGCTCTGGTCCTCAGAAGATCTTAAAACTGGCCTCGAAAGTCTTATGAAAAATGGCCCGGGTCTCGCTGAGTTCAAAGGAGAGTAAGTATGAGCGGACCATTACAAGGTATTAAAGTCGTCGATTTTTCCCGTGTGCTTGCAGGACCGCTTTGTGGCCGCACACTTCAGGACCTGGGCGCTGAAGTTATAAAAATTGAACCACCAAGAGCCGATGTATCGCGCTTTTCTTCGCCGGTAAATCCTAACGGTATGTCGGGATACTATGCCCAACAGAATGCCGGTAAGAAAAATATCTCGATAGATCTCAATATCCCCGGCGCGAAAGACATCGCACTGAAGCTCATTGATAGTGCTGACATTCTGGTTGAAAACTTCCGGCCTGGTACGCTGGATGCATTTGGCCTCGACTATGCAACTTTAGCAGAGCGCAATCCGGGTCTGATCTATGTTTCCATTTCCGGATATGGACAGGGTGGACCCTACCGCGGTCGCATGGCTTATGCGCCGACAGTTCAGGCAGAAGCGGGCTTTACCCATCATAGTCTGAGGCACTTTGGAGAAAACCTTCAGTCGCCCCAGACGGATGCCCTTTCACATGCTGATGTTTACGCCGGCCTGGAAGCGACAATTGGCGTGCTTGCCGCTTTGCATCAGCGCTCGCTTTCCGGCAAGGGGCAGCACATTGATGTGGCAATGGCGGCGACGATTATGTCGATAAATGAGAGAGCTCATGTCGATCTGAACAATCTGGCTCTGGATGACGAACCTGCCATTCTGGGTGCTACTGACGGTTCATTTTTTACCGGCCCCGATGGTGAAGATTTTATAACGGCTATCAGTCTGGTGGGCACCATTACCTTCAGATTCTTTATGGCGGCAATGCGCAGACCCGATTTGTCGCGGGATCCGCGTTTTAACACACCGGGTAACCGGCGAAAAAATCTGCAGGCGCTGAAAGAAATTGTACAAGGGTGGATGTGGTCTTTTCCTGATATGGCAACGTTGGATGCGCAACTGGACGAGGCAAAGATTGCCATTGGTGAAGTACGTTCGCTGGAAGAAGTTGCTGCATCTGAATGGGCAGATTACTGGAACGCTACCCATCAGGTGTCTGACCGGAACGGAGGCGTCTTCAGATTACCCGGACGGCCATGGAAATTCTCTGATGCTGAGTTACCGTTGCCCGGAGATCCTGCCTTGCAGGGAGAAAATAACTCAGAAATTCTGCAAAGCCTGGGCTATTCCGACAAGGAAATAGCGGGGCTGGAGTCATCAGGTGTGCTGGTGGGTAATTTCGCATCCATGATGATTGCCAGTGTCATGTCTCAGGTTTCCTCCCAGAGCGAGGACAGCCCGCTACCAGAACAGGAAACAGGACATCAGAATGCCTGAACATACACTCTCCCGTCTTAAGAAGCGCTTCCGTGAGGAAGGGCCGACAGCATATCAGGTACGAAGGGATATGCTTGATGCTTTGAAGAAGCAGTTGTCCCGATATCAGGATTGCTTCTCTGATGCAGCTGCGCAGGACTTTGGTGGGCGCCCTGCCTTTGAAAGCCGTCTGATAGAAGTTATTGGTACGACCTGGGTAGTCGATCATGCGCGCAGAAATCTCAAAAAGTGGATGTCCCCGGAAAGCCGATGGCCCCAAATGTTGTTCTCAGGGCCTAATCGCTTGCGTGTGACCTACCAGCCCAAGGGCGTTGTCGGCATCATTGCGCCATGGAATATGCCCCTTTACCTGTCGTTGGGACCGTTAACTACAGCAATCGCGGCGGGGAATAAAGCAATTATAAAGCTGCCGGAAGACACGCCGGCTGCCAATCAGGTGATTAAAACCTTGCTGGCTGAGATTTTTGACGACAATCAGGTTGTCGTGTTCGGAGAAGAACTTTCCGACCCATCGCTATTCTCCCGACAGGCTTTTGATCATTTGATCTTCACCGGATCTGAAAGGGTCGCGAAAAGCATTATGGCTGATGCTGCAAAGCATCTGACGCCCCTGACGCTTGAGCTGGGGGGTAAATCCCCGGCCATTGTCGCCGAAGACTATGATGTTGCAGATGCAGCGTTGCGTATAACACATGGTAAGGTCGCGATGTCCGGCCAGATCTGCGTTGCCCCGGACTACGCTCTGGTGCCAGAACTTAAAGTGGCTGACTTTCGTGACGGTGTGGTTGCGGCATTTCAGCGCTTTTTTCCTGACGGTGTGATTAACCGTGCTGAATACTGTTCGATTATTAACGACAGGCAGCGTGAACGTGTTGTATCGATGCTGAATGATGCGCAGGAAAAGGGGGCGGAAATTACCGTTGCTGCACCATGGGATGGTCGGAACAGAATGCCGTTACATGTGTTGACCAATGTGACTGAGGATATGAAGGTCATGCAGGAGGAGGTGTTCGGTCCGCTGCTTCCTGTGGTGGGGTACAAAGCGCCGGATGATGTGATTAATTATGTCAGTGCGCGTCCTCATCCGTTGGCGTTGTATTTGTTTAGCAGGAACAGAAAGCATGCTGACTGGGTTCTTAGCCGAACACAGTCAGGAGGTGTCACAATCAATGACTGGGGATGGCATGTAGTTAATGCCGCGGTTCCGTTTGGTGGTGTTGGTGCTTCCGGCTTCGGTTCTTATCATGGTATAGAAGGTTTCCGGGAACTTTCTAATGCACGTCCCGTATTCCACAGGCACCCTGCTTTTCCTACAGAACTGTTTCATCCGCCGGTCAATACAGGCCCGCGCGGTCTGTTTCAGAACTTCTGGATGAATCTTTATGCAGGAAAAGGTGACGCCTCCTTAGGAGGTACGCCTTATGGAGAATAGCTCAGGTGCAAGTTTCCCTGATCGCACGCAGGAGCCTCATGCTGATTGTTGGGTGCCAGATGTACCAGGTGAAGGTGGGGATTTCTCTGTGCGGAACCTGCCGTTTGGTGATAACCGAAAAAAAGGTGCAGGTATCGGTTACCGTGGTTGTGTAGCCATTGTTGATTTTTTACAGAAGCTTGCTGCTGTCGATGCCCCTGGCGTGATTCAAGACACCGAGTATTCGCAGTCCTTGCAGACTGTGCTCAGCCACAACACGGGCCGTTCTGTGTTCGGCGTTGCCTTCCTGAAAGATTGGTCTGCACGGGATATTCAGGCGTTCGGTAAACTGACAGGGGCCATTCTGTGAAGCGTCCGTACCGTATTTTACTGGGCATTTCTCTGATCCTCGGATTTGCAGGGTGGCTGAGTGTTGATGAGATCGGGCGCGCACTGTTCGAGCGACAAATTGAGCAGCAGGTAGGCTGGGATTTGAGAGATGATCTGGAAGCCGGACTTCATGTGGGCTTTTGTGGCACTGGTAGTCCCTTACCTGATCCGGGTAGAGGTGGTGCATGTACGTTCGTGATAGCAGGTGAACGGGTTTATCTGTTTGATGCGGGAGAAGGGGCCGCCGAATCGATGGCACTGATGGGGGTGCTTCCATCTGAAGTTGAGGCCGTATTCCTTACCCACTTTCATTCAGACCATATTAATGGATTGGGCGCATTGGCCCTGCAGCATGTTTTTCGTGGCAGCGTGTCTGAACCTTTGCCTGTTTATGGCGGGCCTGGTGTAGAGAGAGTGGTTAATGGTTTCAATGAAGCCTATGCTCTGGATCATCAATATCGTGTAGAACATATCGGTAAAGAAGCAGCACCTGCCGAAGGGTTTGAACTTGAAGCGAGACCACAAACGCTGAATTCATCTGCTTTAACAACCATCTTTGAGCAGGATGGAGTGCGTATCGGTGCGTTTGAAGTCTCACATCCTTCTGTCCTTCCAGCCTGGGGCTACCGGGTTGACTTCGGTCGCAGAAGCGTTGTGATCAGTGGTGATACTACCTATACACAAGCATTGGTTGACGCCGCGCGAGGCGCAGACCTCCTGGTACATGAGGCGCTCGCACCTGAACTGGTAAGCTACATTGAGCTGGTAGCCAGACGCTATAACCATGAAGGTCTGGCGCTCGTCATGAAAAGTATCCCAGGCTATCATGCCTCTCCTGCCGACGCGGTGCGCGCGGCAAATGAAGCAGGCGTGACAAGACTCGCACTGACTCATTTAATACCCGGATTGCCGAATCATATGTTCGACGACCTGTTTACGGCAGGCGCAGAAGCAGCTTTCAACGGTGATTTCTGGGTTGTAGCGGATGGCGATGTTGTGACTATGCCGGAGAACTCCAGGGTGCAGTACCTGAATGTCAGATAGCAAGAAGACGGATTAGGCTGTGACCGAAGTTCCTGGCCATGCAGTATTTAAAGGTAGAGCGGGGACGATGCCTTCATCGCCCTGGACTGAATACGCAGGCTGGCAACCAGATCACCCGAGCCATTGTAGGCGTGCTGGTCATACCAGACGTACTCAGTTTTAGGGCTCTGGCCGACGCAAACAACTTCGCAGTCAATGTGATAAGAACGATTCAGCAGAAACGGGCCGTTAGTATGGCTGATCTCCATAGCACCAAACAGCCCGGTTGATTTTTCTACCAGCGGACCGAGTCCCTCCATTGCTGAACCCCACAGAAATTCCAGTATGGTGCAAGGCGCTGCAACAGGTTCACCCCAGGGCGATGCATGACGGTACCAGTCCAGCGGATCACTGATCAGTTGTCTGTCAAAGCGCTCAAATTGCTTATCAGGATGAGCCATGACGTCATAGCTGCCCAGTGACATCCCTGGCTTGACTCGGCGCAGAATTTTCAGCTCTTCGGGAGCGCAGGCGCGATAATCCTGAGTGCGTAACTCGCTGCCAGAGTGATCGCCGAGGCCGGCAGTGCCCTCACATACCAGCATGCCATCTTCTCGTTCCATCCATACCCGGATTTGCTGCGCACCATCTTCGGGCTGTTCAGCAAATACCTGAACTTTTTCACGGTCAATGGTGGCGTTCCGGAACTGCAGGGAAAGATGTCCTCGCTCAAACCATTGTTGGCCAAAAATACCCACAAGAACAGGTGGAAACTGGTTCATGTGGATGTCGCCGGCGACGGTGCCGCCGCGGAATCCGAGTTCGGCAGCTGTGTCGTCATCATGGATGCTGCCGGCACCATCTTCTGCATTCCAGTTGCGTGCCGCCCAAAGCGGACCTTTGATGGTATTGGTCATGATTTATCTCCTGCACCATAGCGGTGTTCCAGTGCTTTCATTGCGCCAACAATCATGGTGGCCCAGATTTCGTCCTGATCGGTTTGGTCAGTGTCGCGGCCAGTCTCGTATTTGAGCGCCAGCCGGGTGGCGCATTCAGCGATGTGTGGCGGAATATCATATTCACCGGTAATGCGCGCTGTCAGGTAGTTAACAATATCTGCACGTGCGCGCTGGTCTTCCTGGCTGATCAGTTGCATCAGGCCGGGATCATGTTCCAGTCGGGCCAGTAGTTGCTGGCGCCGGTCGGTGCCTTCACGGGCGATTCTGGCAGTGGTTTTCACCATGCCTTCGAAATCGTGGGGCGCCTGCAGGGCTTCAGAATGTTGGCGTTGCAGGTTCATGACTTCTCTTTCGTAAAGTGCCTGCAGCAGCGCCTGCAGATTGGGGTAATAGCTGTACACCAGTGCCTTGCTGCTGTTTGCCCGACGGGCGATTTGCTCGATTGTCAGACGCGCTAATCCGTATTCGATGATTTCATCGAACGCGGCATCCAGCAGTTCCGCTTTACGCGCCTCAGGAGAGAGGCGTCTTCGTCTGATCGTGGAAGTCGTCATCAGTCAGGCAAGCCCAGCACGCGTTTAGCGATGATGTTTAACTGAATCTCATTGGAGCCCCCGGCGATAGATATTGATTTAGCTTCCAGGTTCAGTCTGCACATGCGCAGTTCTTCCTCGCTGAAAGCATCTCCTTCCCAGCCGAATGCCTGGGTACCGCGAATCCGGTTCTGAATCTCGAGTTGCTCCTTCACGTATTCAGCCTCGACGAATTTGAAAATTGAGGTAGCGGCACCCGGTGTATTGGCTTCGTTCTCGGCGACGGCTCTGGCCTGGGTCAGCAGATAGGCTCGCTTTTTCATCTCGTTAGCAACAATGTCGTGGCGCAATGCCTGATCAGTAATGGTTGCACTGCCAGCGTATTGCTTCGCCAGCTCGCCCAGTGATGTGGAGGGTTTGATTCGATCCAGAGGACCGGCCGTGTCAGCGCTTGCCAGTGCGGCAAGACCTGATCGTTCGTGCTGCAGCAGCCTTTTGGCAACGGTCCAGCCTTGATTTTCCCGGAACACCAGATCCCTTTTTGGTACCTGTACATTGTCAAAGAAAGTCTGGCAGAACGGAGACTCGCCATTCAGCAAGGTAATCGGTTTTACGGTGACGCCAGGCGAGTCCATGGAGAACAGAAGGAAACTGATACCTTCATGTTTAGGTGCCTTGGTATCAGTACGTACCAGGCAGAAGATCCAGTCGGCGTGCTGCGCGCCAGAGGTCCAGATTTTGGAACCGTTTACCAGATAGTGATCACCCTGGTCTTCGGCTCTGGTCTGCAGGCTGGCCAGGTCGGAACCTGCGCCGGGTTCGCTGTAACCCTGGCACCAGGCGATCTCTCCGCGGACAATCGGCGGCAGATGACGTTGCTTCTGCTCTTCTGTGCCGTATTCCAGTAGTGTCGGGCCAATCATGGTGATCCCCATGCCACCCAGTGGCGGTCTGGCGTTGATGCGTTGCATCTCCTCCAGCAGAATCAGGAATTCCGCCTTCCCCAAACCACCACCGCCAAATTCAACAGGCCAGGTTGGTGCCGTCCAGCCGCGAGTGGCCATGCGTTCCAGCCAAAGACAGGCATCTGGATGGCTGCTACGCCGCTTATTGCCACCATTGATTTCTTCGCCGGGGATCATGCGGGTTCGCATGGAGAGCGGACAATTAGCCTCCAGCCATTCGCGGGCTTCGCGCCGGAAGGTTTCCATAACCAGTAAGCTCTTATTGACGAAATGGTCAATAAGACTACGGGGGATTCACTAACGTGTAAAGCAGTCTCTTCAGCCGTTGGGATCCGCGCGATTTTGCTGCGCAGGCAGGCAAGGCTATGATGGTTGTCAATTAAAAGGAATAGGGAATGGATGAGTGAGGCTGCTGTTCGTCCGTTTACAGATGATGGCTGTTTGTCTGGTGCTCGTTACTGGTTGTGCAAATCAGAGTGCCCGTCACGTATTGCTGGGCGACTACGACGAAATGGTGCGCAAGTCAGAGTCATTCAATTTCGATACCCTGAGTTACAACGATACAGCACTGCTGTGCTACTCACTGCTGAAATCCCGAGCGTTTGCTCGTCTTGATCCGTGTCTTGACCGACTTGAGAGTCTGATGGCCCTGCATGACGGTGAAATGGAATTCAGTGTGTTCGGGAAAAATATTTATAACCGTGCCCTGTCTGAATACATACTGCTGAGCTGGCGTCAGGAAGCTGCGCTGGAACTTGGCAATTATCGTGAGGCAGTCAGTCTGGCTGATCGAATGGTGGCTATAGAGCAAAGCAGTCATCTGACGATCGTGGGTCCATGGGCGGGTTCACTGCCCGCGGAATATCATGGTGTCATGGCGCTTGAAGGGTTAGGACTGTCTGCCATGAGTTACCTGTATTCAGGTCAGACAGGGAAAGCCAACCAGTTGTTACAGAAGCTGGAACAGACTGAAACAGATTTTCTTGAGGGGCGCTGGGCAGAGCCACGAAGGCAGATGTGGCGGGCGCGCTTGCTGTTTGCTCAGCAGCGTTATGAGGAAGCACTGGTTGTGCTTGAAGATGATGGTCCGCGAAGCCTGAGCGAGTTTATCAACTCGCTGAACATGGCGATGAATGTCATTAATCCGCTGACTTATCTGGTGACACCGGTGCTCTTTGGTGCCACCTCACTGGGAGAGCTTACTTTTTCCCAGGAGCTTGAACCGGAACTGATGATGTGTCGCGCGCAATATGAAACAGGTCGCATAACTGACTCTCACCAGTGTTATAAGCGGATTCTGGACAATCCGCGTACGGCGAACTTTGGTTCAGTTTACTTTCTTGGGCTGCATGGCCGGGGGCTAACCAGTCTGGCGCTGGGAGATGATGAGTCAGCGCTGGCAGATTTCGTTGCCGCAGCAGAGGTACTGGAAAAGCAACGGGCATCAGTGACCAGTGAAAAGGGTCGTATGGGTTTTCTGGCAGGAAAGGCCAGTGTTTATCACGACCTGGTAAAACTGTTGGTTCGCACAGGGCAGGCAGAAGCGGCGTTTGAGTATGCAGAGAGAGGTAAAGCACGTGCTTTAGTAGATCTGCTGGCGACCCGGCAACAGTTCCCCGGCAGGCAGGCCAGAATGCCGGAAACCGGTGCCTTGCTGGAGGCCGTTGCCCGTGAACAATACACAGAACTGGCGCGGATTCAGAACGGGAAACTTAACGTCAGGTCTGTCAATGTTCATTCGTTGCAGCAGTTGCAGGAAAAAGATCCGGAACTGGCGAGCCTGATCTCGGTGCAGGGCGTTGAACTACCATCATTGCAGGCGCAGCTAGGGGCGCAGGAAGCGCTGGTTGAGTATTTTGGTCATGACGCGGCTTGGTTTGCATTTGTGGTTACCCGTCATCAGGTGAGGGCTGTAGCGCTGGACCCGAAAGAATTGACGGCAGGCGTGCAGACGTTTCGTAAGGCGCTGGAGGAAGCCCGCGGCACCTCCTACGTCCGCCATGGACAGGCGCTTTACCGCCGTCTGATAGCGCCCCTGGGCCTGCCGGCCGGTATCCGAGCTTTGACTATCGTGCCTCACGGGCCACTGCACTACCTGCCTTTTGCCGCGCTGCAGAATGAGAGATCTGGCTTTCTGCTCGATAACTTCTCGTTACGGATTTTGCCCAGTGCCTCAGTGCTGAACTATCTCCGCGCGGATCAGGTTAGCTCCGCATCAGTGCTCATACTGGGTAATCCGGATCTGGGTAATCCGAACCTGGATCTGCCGGGTGCAGAGCGTGAGGCTGTCTCCGTCGCGCAACGGTTTGCTGTAGCGGACCTGAAACTGCGGAAACAGGCATCTGAAAGTTATCTGCGCAATCATGGTGAAGGTCAGCGTCTCATTCATTTTGCGGGTCACGGGACCTTTGATCCTGTTCAACCCATGGCTTCTGCTTTGTTGCTCAGCCCGGATGATGAACATGATGGCATGCTTCAGGTCAGTGAACTTTATGAGTTACGACTTGATGCTGATCTGGTCACGTTATCTGGTTGTCAGACGGCGCTGGGTAATGTCACGGACGGTGATGATGTGGTGGGTTTTACCCGCGGCTTTATGTTCGCCGGTGCCAGAACGATTGTTTCCAGTCTATGGGAGGTTGATGATGAGGCAACCCGCCGGCTGATGACGATTTTCTATCAGTCGCTATCAGCAGGGGGCGCTATCACAGCGTTACAAAGTGCGCAGAAAATGGTGAAGGCCACTTACCAACAACATCCCTACTACTGGGCAGCATTTCAGCTTTATGGCTCAGGTACTTAGTGGGCAGGCATTTAGAAAAGTCTGTTGTTAGCTGACAGTTCAGGAGGCACTAGTGAGAGGTTTTCAGGAATGTCCTTCTGAGCAGTACCGGTCTCTGTCAGCGCAACAGGGGCTGATGGTGGATGAAGCGCAGCTTGAGGTCCTGGATGCGCTGGATTCGCTTTATGAGCGGTTGATTCTGCAGACCGGGACGGGGCGTTTTGCCTCGGGCGGAATCTATCTCTGGGGCCCGGTTGGTCGTGGAAAATCTCTGCTTATGAATCTCTTTCTCGCCTCACTGCCGCCTGCGCTGCAGCTGAGATTACACTTCCATCACTTTATGGCGCGCGTTCACAAACGGCTGTTTCTGGCGTCAGGCAGTGCAGAACCGTTAGCGGTGGTTGCCGATCAACTGGCTGCCGAATCGAAAGTACTGTGTTTTGATGAGTTTTACGTCACCGATATCGCCGATGCCATGTTGTTGTACCGGTTGCTGGACGCGCTGTTTCAGCGTGATGTGACATTGGTTGCGACTTCCAATATACCGATTCATAACCTGTATGAAGGTGGGCTTCATCGAGACAGGTTTGAGCCTGCCATTGCGCTGCTGCAGCAACAGCTTATGGAGCTGGAGCTTTCAGGTCCGGTAGATTACCGGCTCACCAGGGACGTGGGAGAACAGACTTACTATCTGGCCAAAGAAGCAGACTTCCCGGCCTTGTTTGCGCGGTTGACGTCTTCTGCTGCCGGCAGTGAATTACCGGTGACTGTTTGCCAGCGACCTTTGCCGGTTGTCAGGCAGGTAGGGAAGTGTGTTTGGTTCACTTTTGCCGATCTGTGTGAAGGCCCACGGTCGCAACTCGACTATATGGAAATTGCTGACCAGTTCGATGTGGTGCTGATCTCGGGTGTGCCGGCATTTTCCGGTGCGGTAACCAGCCAGATAAAGGCGCGGGGCACGGAAGATTCAGCATTAGGCGTATCTACCGGTAGTCGTACTGTAGTGTCAGCGCCTCATGATAATGCGGCGCGCCGCTTCATCAGTCTGGTGGACGAACTCTATGCCCGGCAAA
>JAGRIO010000081.1 GCA_020443225.1 Pseudomonadales bacterium | reverse complement strand
CAGTTCCCGGGGTTCAAAGAAATCATATTCAATGGCATAGCCGGGCCGGGTAATGTGCGCATTTTCAAAGCCTTTGATGCTTCGGACCAGATCTACCTGAACATCGAAGGGTAAACTGGTTGAAATGCCGTTCGGATAAAGCTCATGGGTACCCAGACCTTCAGGTTCAATAAAGACCTGATGCTTGTCCCGATCTGCAAACCGCACCACCTTATCTTCAATAGAAGGGCAGTATCTGGGCCCGACACCATCGATTTCGCCAGTAAACAGCGGCGACCGGTCCAGCCCGGCACGAATAATATCGTGGGTTTTTTCACTGGTGTGGGTAATAAAACAGGATACCTGACGTGGATGGTCTGAGAGTTTACTCATGTAGGACATTAATGGGCGGGGCTGGTCCCCTGGCTGCTCTTCAAGGCCCTGATAATTCACACTTTTGCCATCAATTCGCGGTGGCGTCCCTGTCTTCAGTCGACCTACCGTAAACGGCAACTCTCGCAATCTTTCCGCCAACCGGATTGAAGGGGCATCACCAGCACGACCACCAGACTGTTTTTGCATCCCTACATGGATCACACCGCCGAGAAAGGTTCCCACCGTCAGCACTACCTGCCTGGCCCTGAAACGCAGACCAGTGCTGGTAACCACACCTGCAACCCTGTCACCTTCCAGAATCAGATCATCTACTGAGCCCTGAAATAACGATAGGTCAGGCTGATTTTCCAGAAATTCCCGAATAGCAGTCTTATATAACTGGCGGTCAGCCTGTGCACGGGTTGCCCGAACTGCCGGACCCTTGCGGGAGTTAAGTACGCGAAAATGTATGCCTGCCCGGTCAGCGGCCAACGCCATCGCTCCGCCGAGTGCATCAATTTCCTTTACCAGATGACTCTTGCCAATACCGCCGATCGCCGGGTTACAGGACATTTGCCCCAGGGTTTCAATATTCTGCGACAACAGCAAGGTTGATGCGCCCATACGGGCTGCAGCCAGTGCGGCCTCAGTACCGGCATGACCGCCGCCTACGACAATGACAGAAAATTCAGTGGGGTAATCCATATGCTGTGCCGACCCGGGTCTTGGGGGTCGCAAGTATACGTATGAGACTTGCTTTGTCTATGGCACCAGCTTCTATTTGCCAATACAGAAACTGGAAAAAATTTCACCCAGCAGGTCATCACTGCTGAATTCGCCGGTGATTTCGCATAGCGCTTCATGGGCCATTCGCAACTCTTCTGCCAGCAATTCACCAGCCTGAGTGACCTCCAGTTGCTCACGACCCGTACGCAACGCGGTATCTGCCTTATGGAGTGCCTGCAAATGGCGGCGTCGAGCCATGAAGGTACCCTCACTTTGCGACTGATAGCCAACCAGCGATTTGATGCGCTCTTTCAGCGCCCCAATACCGTCGCCTGTAAGTGCTGAAACAGGTAACTGTTCCAGTGTGCCTGTATCTAACTCAGCATGAACAACCAGATCAGTTTTATTCAGCACTACCAGCACAGTGGCGCCGGTCGGGGGAAACTGTTCCGGCAAGGCCAGTTGATCGGCCTGCTCAGCGGCGCTACTGCTGGCATCAACCAGAAGTAGAATGACTTCTGCAGTTTTTATGGCCTCATAAGCACGCCTGACACCTTCCTTTTCTACCAGATCCTCGGTGTGTCGCAATCCAGCTGTGTCTACCAGCCGCAGCGGTAGCCCATCCAGGTGGATATATTCCGAAACAATATCGCGGGTAGTGCCTTCAATTTCCGTGACGATTGAGGCATCACGGCCACTTAACTGATTCATCAGGCTTGATTTGCCGGCATTCGGCCGACCCGCCAACACCAGGGTAATACCTTCTTTCAGCAATGTACCCTGCTGCGTCTGGCCGATGGTTCGGGCAAGCTGTTCCTGCAAATCATCGAGCGCGGTCCACAACTTGCCGTCCGAGAGAAAATCAATTTCTTCCTCCGGGAAGTCTATGGCAGCTTCAACATACATTCTAAGACGAACGATTTGCTGGTCTAGTGCCCGAATATGGTCGCTGAACTGACCCTGCAACGACCTGACTGCACTGCGGGCAGCCTGTTCGCTGGCACTGTCAATCAGGTCAGCAATCGCTTCTGCCTGAGAAAGATCGATTTTGTCATTCAGAAACGCGCGTTCTGAAAATTCTCCGGGACGTGCCAGCCTGGCACCGGCCGCCAGCACCGATTTGAGCAACAGATCCATGACCACGGGCCCACCATGGCCCTGCAGTTCGACGACATTTTCGCCGGTAAAAGAATGGGGCGCCTGAAATCCCAGTTGCAAACCCTGATCAATCACGGTGCCCGCTGAATCGTGAAAATCCGTCAACTGGGCTGTTCTGATTCTTACCGAGGTATGAGTGATCGCTTCTGCGATGGGAAAGGCTGCCGGTCCGGATAACCGGACGATACCGATACCACCCCGGCCGGAAGGCGTTGCAATGGCCGCGATGGTATCTGTTTTACCTGAGACAGTGGCAGGCGGGGAAGTCACGTGGATACCGGATATCAGCCCGCTTTCTCAATCTGACGGGTCACATACCACTGCTGCAGAATCGAAAGAATGTTATTCACCAGCCAGTAAAGTACAAGACCACTGGGGAACCACAGAAAGAACACTGTAAACATGAGGGGCATGAATTTCATAACCCGGGCCTGCATGGGATCAGGTGGTTCCGGCTGCATCATCTGGGTAATGAACATAGAAGCACCCATCAGAATCGGTAGAACAAAATAAGGGTCCATGACAGACAAGTCGTTTATCCAGAGGATGAACGGCGCCTGTCGCAATTCCACACTTTCCATCAGGGTCCAGTAGAGCGCCAGGAACACCGGCATCTGTGCCAGCAAAGGCAGACAACCACCTAAAGGATTGGCGCCTTCCTTCTTATACAGATCCATCATGGCCTGCGAGAACTGCTGGCGATCATCGCCATAACGCTCTTTCAGTCGGGCCATCTCTGGCTGCAGCTTGCGCATTTTAGCCATAGATTTGAAACCGGCTGCAGACAAGGGAAATAGCAGCGCCTTAACGATGATCGTAAGACCAATGATCGCGAAACCCCAGTTATTCAAATAGCTGTGAATAAAGGTCATAGCCTTGAACATGGGTTGGGCCAGCCACCACAGGATGCCGTAATCAACAGTCAGATCCAGTCCGGGAGATATCTGGCCCAGCACTTCCTGGTTCTTTGGTCCCATATAAAAATCAGCTCCGGTTTGCAGAGACCCACCCGGTGCTACGGAAAATGATCCGCTGGTAAATCCAAACAGATAAATATCGCCGGAAGCTAGTTTTCTGGCGGTATAGGTATATTCAGCGTCAGCGTCAGCGGGTACCCAGGCGGTTGTGAAATAGTGCTGGACCAGCGCCATGTACCCACCTTTTACAGTTTCCCGGAAACTTTCGTCTTCAAGGTCGCCAAACTGCAATTTGTTATAAGGTTTATCCTCAGTAAATGTAGCGCCGCCAGTATAAGGTTTCAGCCCCATGGCATTGCTGTCCTGAAACACGGGTGGTTGGCCATCACGCTTGATCTGGCCAAACATAGCCGCCTGAAATGGTTCATCTGATCTGTTTTCAATATGGTAGCTGACATTGATCAGATAATTGTTCCTGCGCAAGGTAAAACGTTTGATAATTCTGGCATCATCACGATCCAGAACCAGATCAACTTTCAGTTCATTCTGATCTTCAGACATAGTAAAGCTGTTAGCGCTAGCCGTGAATAAGGGTCTTCCATCAGCTGAATCAGTACCGCTTTTACCGATAAGCCCGCTTTGTGCTGCATACTTATTGCCTGGGTCCATCAGTACAAACGGGTTATCTTTGTTTTCAAGACTAACAGGAAACTTAAGCAACGCTGACTTAACGATATCACCACCCCTTCGGTCAATCGTTAGCTTCAGAGTATCTGTTTTTATTGTAAGGTAACGCCCGGTGTCTGTTCTGGCAGCTGCCAGTTGCTCAGCTTCTGGTTTGTCGCCTTCTTCTGTCAGTTGCGGAACAGTGTTTTCCGGATACTGCGCCTCAGGAATCAGTTCACCGCCAGCATTGCCAGTATTGGTAAAGGGGTCTGCCGCTTCGGAAACCGCCGCCTGATTAACAGCATTGCTACCATAATCTTCGTTCCATGCAACCAGAAGCATGTAGAGCGTAATGGCCATGCCGGTGAATAGAAGAATGCGTTGAAAATCCATAAATATCTGCTCAGAAAATCAGTGAATTTCGCCTGAAGCATGGGAGCTTTTCATGCAGTGGCGACAGGCTGGTGGATGAGAAACAGTCGTTTCGTGATCGGGAACAAGATCAATACCACCTGGATGGAAAGGGTGGCATTTGAGAATACGTTTACAAGCCAGCCACATTCCCCTGCCGGGACCATGCAAAGTCAGCGCTTGCAGAGCATATTCAGAGCAACTGGGATAGAACCGGCAGCGCGGACCAAGAAGCGCACTGAAAGCAACCTGATAGATGCGGATGAGGAACTTCAGAAACTTGACGATCATCAGGATACCGAACCGGCCTTTCGACAGAGTTGTTCGAACAATCCAGTGAGATTTTCAGCCATACTCTGTTTGTCGAGTCTGGCAACTCCCGGTCTGGTGAGCACGAGGATATCAAATTTGCGCGGCAATGCCTGCAGAAACTGGCTGGTACGGAAATTTTCACGCACCTGACGTTTCACACGATTCCGGAAAACAGCACAACCAGCTGTCTTTTTGCTGACAACCAGTCCGAGTCTGTGTTTCTCATTGTGTGTCGCCATCGCCAGAATTAGAAAGCTCGCATTACTGACTCTGACGCTGTTGTTTTTAAACACAGCGTCAAATTCGCGAGATTTGAGGATTCGATAACTTGGTGGAAAGCCCTGGTAGGTCATTATCCGATCCGGTACTGAAGCCGATCGGGCAGTAAAATACCCTGTCAGGCAGACAGCACCTTGCGGCCTTTGGCACGACGACGCTTCAATACCAGTCGACCATTCTTGGTTGCCATTCTGGAACGAAAGCCGTGAGTACGCTTACGCTTGAGTACGCTTGGTTGAAATGTTCTTTTCATCTGAGTTATCCCAGTGACCGGTTGAAAAAGAGCGGCGATTCTAAAGAGAAACGTCCCTGCAGTCAATTTCTGCCGGGTTTATTTCGCTGCCTTCCGGAGCGGTCAATTAAACGGGACTTAATTAATAAGTAATTAAATATATATATAAATTTATGATTACTATTTCTATTAAGTGCGGAAAAAATGTGGGTAAGCCTTAAAAAGGTCGATATTACAATAGCTTGAGAGTCTTCAAAGTCTGTTGGTAAGAAGCAGCAAAGGTGGGGTTTAGCTGTGTATAAGCTGTGTGTGGAAAGTCAGGTTATACCCAATGACAGAGCGACGCCTGACGCATTTATTTTTATACACAAGTTACCCACAGCTTAATCACCGGTTATGTACCGCTGATGTGTATAAATTATTGAAAAATAAGTAATTTCGATACTCAATTTTTCAACAGAACGGGTTGGCTTGGTACAGCTAATAGAGTTACTATTCCGCTCTCGCCTCTGCAACTTCATCGCCGGGGCAGCACAAGAATAACATCAGCTTTTTTTCCATTCTGCGGAGGGCCTGTGGAGGCAACAATCTGGCAAAAGTGTTTGCACAGGCTCGAAAATGAACTCACGGCTCAGCAGTTTAATACCTGGATTAAACCATTACAGGCAGAGACAGATGGCTCCGAGTTAAAGCTGTTTGCACCGAACCGATACATCATGGAGCAGGTGAATCAGCAGTTTGCTGCCCGAATAGGCGAACTGGCACAACAAAATGGCTCCTGTCTGGTTTCCGTGCAGATCGGATCAACCCGCGCGTTGGCACTGGTTGCCAATGGTGTTGGCGGCCCGCAAAGTGAATTACGTCAGTTCCAGCCAGCGGCCAACAGACGGCCAGCAAGACCAGATTACAGTGAGAATTTTTATCCGTTGCTGGACCTTAATAAAGATTTCACTTTTGATACTTTTGTAGAAGGTCAGTCCAATGAGCTAGCCAGGGCGGCAGCCTACCAGGTATCAGAGAATATCGGTGAAAGTTACAAGTGCCTGTTGTTGTATGGGGGTTCTGGTCTTGGAAAGACCCATTTGATGCATGCAGTTGGTAATGCCATCGTTGATAAGCATCCGCATTTGCGGGTGGCTTATATGTATGCACAGCGTTTTATGGAAGATATGGTGAAGGCCATTGAGCTGGGCGCTATGGCTGAGTTTACCCAGTATTACCGCACAGTCGATGTACTGTTAATGGACGATATTCAGTTTCTTGCCAAGGGAATTAAGACTCAGGAAGAGTTTTTCCATGTTTTCAACAGGTTACAGGAGAACGGTAGTCAGATCGTATTGACCTGTGATCGTTATCCCAAAGAAATTGAAGGACTGGAAGAGCGTCTGAAAAGCCGTTTTGTGTGGGGTATGACCGCGCCGGTAGAACCTCCAGAGCTGGAAACCAGAGTAGCGATTCTGAAGAAAAAAGCAGAATCTGAGGGTGTGCAATTAGCGACAGATGCAGCTTTCTTTATCGCAGAGCGGATTCGTTCCAATGTGCGTGAGCTGGAAGGCGCGCTGCGGCGTGTTATTGCTAATGCGACTTTCACTGGCAGGCAGATTAATATCGAGCAAATTAAGGAATCGCTGAAAGATCTGATCTCGTTGCAGGACCGACAGGTAGGGATCGAAAATATCAAAAAGACGGTGGCAGATTACTACAAGATCAGAATTGCTGATCTGCACTCTAAGAGCAGAAGCCGTTCTGTTGCCAGACCACGACAGGTTGCTATGGCACTGGCTAAGGAGCTGACCAATCACAGTTTGCCGGAAATAGGTGATTCATTTGGTGGCAGAGACCACACTACCGTATTGCATGCGGTCCGCAAGGTTGATGAACTGCGGGAAAGTAACCGCGATATCAATGAAGACTACAATAATCTGCTGAGAAAACTCACCGTTTAGGCCGGGTGCTGCTATGAAATTCGACATCGACAGGGACGTATTGCTGGAACCGTTGCAGTTTGTATCCGGTGTTGTGAAAAAAGAACAAACCTTACCCGTACTCAGCAACATCCTGGTGCGCTGCGAAAATGGTGAACTGGAGCTGACCGCAACTGATCAGGAGGTCGAACTGTGTGCACGGATTACGGACTTTGCCCTGTATAAGGAAGGTGAAACAACGCTTCCAGCCAGAAAACTACTGGATATTTGCAAGAGCCTGACTACGGGTAGCCGGATATCGTTTGAAATTGAAAACAAGTGGATGGCGGTTGAGTCTGGTCGGTTCAGTTCCCATCTGGCGATGTTACCAGCCACTGAATTCCCTGATATAGACATGGAACGGGACAGTATCGGTTTTGGTATTACCTCTGCGTCATTCAAGGCCCTGCTGGATAAAACTGCCTTTGCCATGGCGCAACAGGATGTACGCTATTTTTTTAACGGTATGTTGTTTGAGCTGGATGAAAAGATGGTCAGGACGGTGGCGACTAATGGTCAGCGACTGGCAATCTCATCCCTGGAAGGCGAATTCAGCGGTCTGCCAGCAGACATTACGCAGATTATCGTGCCGCGGAAGGGCATCATTGAACTCGGCCGGATGTTGAAGGACGAGGACTTGCCCGTAGAGGTAATCTTCACCCGCAATCATATCCGGGTAACATCACAGACAGCGATGCTGACGTCGAAACTGATTGACGGGGCTTATCCGGATTACCAACGCGCGATACCTGCCAATAGTGACAAATTGGTCATTGCTGACCGGAAGGCGTTGCGGGAGGCGCTCACCCGCACAGCGATCCTGTCAAATGAGATGTACCGGAATGTTCGCCTCGAACTGATGAATGATAATGTGGTGCTGCATGCCAATAATCCACAGCAGGAAGAAGCAGAGGAAAATGTAGCAGTAGACTATTCGGGTGAAATGCTGGAAATTGGATTTAATGTTGGCTACCTGATTGATGCGCTCGGCGCAATTGACGGTGATACTGTGCATCTGGCTTTTTCTGGTGGTGGTAACCCAGTGCTGATTACAGACCCTGAAAATGATAAGTCCCGGTTTGTTATCAGTCCTATGATGTTGTGATTGCTGACTCGTAGTTAAAGTAAGCGCTTACTAAGGTATTTTCATGAAAGTCTCTGTTAACCGTGAAGCATTGTTGAAACCCCTCCAACAGGTAGCTGGAGTTGTCGAGCGGCGCCAAACTCTGCCGGTGCTTTCCAATGTGTTAATGCGTGTGAATGATGGTCAGCTGTCTATCACTGGCACCGATCTTGAAGTCGAGATGGTTACGCGAATTCCTGTAGAGAACTACGAGGCAGGGGAGATCACGGTTCCGGCCAGAAAGCTCGTAGATATATGCCGGGAGTTGCCGGATAAGGCTGAGATTGAATTCACGCTGGCGGAAGACCGACTGAATGTTGCTGCAGGCAGGTTTCGTTCCACCTTGTCTACGCTGCCAGCGGAGGACTTTCCATCGGTAGAGAAAAGTGGCACAGAAAGTACGACTGAAGTGGATGCCAAAGGCCTGAAGCGCTTGCTGGATAAGACAGGTTTTGCAATGGCTCAGCAGGATGTCCGTTACTTCCTTAATGGGATGCTGATTGAGTTAGGTGCTGATAACGTCAAAACAGTAGCCACTGATGGACATCGTCTGGCGCTCAGTCAGTTATCTGCGCCTGGCATTGGTGGCGGTTCAAGGCAAGTTATCGTTCCCCGCAAGGGCGTACTGGAACTGCAGCGGCTGCTCAATGAAGTCGAAGGTAATGTGACTTTGTTGTTGGGTGCCAATCATCTGTGTGCAGAATCACCGGTTTTCACCCTGACCACCAAGCTGGTCGATGGCCGTTTTCCTGACTATGAACGAGTCATTCCCAGGAATGGAGATAAGGTGGTTTATGCTGATAAGGTCGAGCTGCGGCAGGCCCTCAATCGCACAGCTATTTTGTCCAATGAAAAGTTCCGGGGAATCCGGGTAAACCTGTCTTCAGGATTATTGCAGTTGTCGGCTAACAACCCTGAACAGGAGGAGGCCGAAGAATCTGTCATCGTCGATTATGAAGGTGATAGCCTGGAGATTGGTTTTAACGTCGGTTATCTGCAGGATGTGCTGGGTGTTATTGAAGCAGATAAAGTTAAGTTGATCTTGCACGATTCTAACAGCAGTGCACTCGTCGAAGAGCCTGAAAGTGACGACTCTACTTTCGTCGTCATGCCTATGAAACTATGACATTAAGCCGTTTATCGGTTAGTAATTTCAGAAATATATCGCAGACATCGCTGGAGCTCAGCAAAGGTCTCAATCTCATTGTTGGTCAAAATGGGGCCGGCAAAACGTCTTTGCTAGAAGCTATTCATCTGCTTTCATCAGGCCGTAGTTTTCGGTCAGCAAGAATTGATCCGCTAATTGCTTTTCATTCCGAATCGATAGTCGTATTTGGTTCGATTCAACGTAAATCCGTTCATTATCGTGTAGGGGTTAGCCGCGATCGCTCGGGGAACCGGGAGATTCGTATAAATGGTGAAAGCGCATCCCGTTCCTCTGATCTCGCAGAGTTGTTGCCAGTGTTGGTACTGGGACCTCAGACTATTGAATTGTTTACGGAAGGGCCTGAAATTCGTCGTCGTTTTCTTAACTGGGGAGTGTTTCACGTGAAACATCATGACTTCCTCAGGAGTTGGAATGCAGCTAGCAAGGTTCTCAAGCAGCGTAATGAACTACTGAAGCATAGCCACCAACGTACTGAGCAGGGTGATATATGGACCTCGGAACTGGCGCGCTACTCCAATTTGATTCATCAGATGCGACAGGAGTTTTTTAGCCAGCTCAAGCAAGAATTCGAAGAGATGCGGGCTACGATTCAAGGGCTTGAAGATATCGAGCTCGGCTATGCACCTGGTTGGAAAAAGGACTCTGACCTGGAAGAACAACTTGTGAGCCAGTGGCAGGCGGATTTACAACGGGGTTTCACCCATTCAGGATTCCACAGAGCCAACCTGACCGCCAAAGTTGGTTCTGAGGATGTGACGTCTGTATTGTCACGGGGTGAGCTGAAAATTCTTTCATGGGCACTGATGCTCTGTCAGGGTAAAATAGCGAGCCGGGCTTTGGGTGAGTCAATCACCTATCTGGTAGACGATCTACCGGCTGAGCTCGACGAAAATCGTCGAAGACAAGTTAGCGACGTCCTGTTGAGTGACAATTATCAGATTGTAGCCACGGGCATAGATCAGTCTCAGCTTCTTGCTTGCTGGGAAGGATCAACATCAGAAACCAAATTGTTTCACGTGAAACATGGTCAATTTGGTGAGATTCAGAGAGAAACATATGAGTGATGAGAAAACCTACGACTCCAGCAGCATCAAGGTACTGAAAGGACTGGACGCAGTTAAGAAACGACCAGGTATGTACATTGGAGACACGGACGATGGAACTGGTCTGCACCACATGGTTCAGGAACTCGTGGACAATGCGATAGACGAAGCACTTGAAGGCTATTGCAGTGAAGTCAAAGTTATCATCCATCCAGATAACTCCGTGACTGTAGCGGATAATGGAAGGGGTATACCTACGGATCTGCACGAAGAAGAAGGTAAGTCTGCAGCCGAAGTCATCATGACCGTGTTACATGCAGGCGGAAAATTCGATGATTCAAACTACAAAGTCTCCGGAGGTCTTCATGGCGTGGGAGTTTCAGTAGTCAACGCGCTATCGGAAGAACTGACTTTGACGATCTGGCGTGATGGCAAAGTATGGGAACAGATCTACCACGATGGTGCCCCAGATGCACCGCTGGCAGTGGTAGGACAAACCAACCAGACCGGAACGCGCTGTACCTTTAAACCTTCACGGGTGACATTCAGTGATGTGATTTTTCACTATGACATTCTTGCGAAGAAACTCAGAGAGCTGTCCTTTCTGAACGCCGGTATATCTATAGACCTGACAGATGAGCGGACCGGTAAACATGAAAACTTCATGTATGAAGGAGGCTTGAAGACATTTGTCGAGTACCTGAATCAGAACAAAACACCTTTAAACCAAATCTTTCATTTCTCTGTAGAGCGGGAAGACGGGATTTCCGTTGAGATCGCCATGCAATGGAATGACTCATACCAGGAGTCGATCTTTGCCTACACGAACAATATACCTCAAAGTGATGGCGGCACCCACCTGCAGGGATTCCGGGCGGCGCTGACCAGAACACTGAACGCCTACATAGAAAGGGAAGGGCTGGGTAAAAAGACCAATGCCAACACCACAGGTGATGATGCACGGGAAGGTCTTACCGCAGTTATCTCAGTGAAAGTTCCGGATCCTAAGTTTTCATCTCAAACCAAAGACAAGCTGGTGTCTTCAGAAGTGAAGTCTGCTGTTGAACAGGAAATGGGCAGCAAATTTAATGACTACTTGCTGGAGAATCCCCAGGAAGCGAAAGCCATCGTGCAGAAGATGATAGATGCCGCCAGGGCAAGAGAAGCGGCCCGTAAAGCCAGGGAAATGACTCGCCGCAAGGGAGCGCTGGATATCGCCGGCCTGCCCGGCAAACTGGCAGATTGTCAGGAAAAAGATCCAGCGAAATCTGAAATATACCTTGTGGAGGGTGACTCAGCCGGGGGTTCTGCGAAACAGGGTCGCGACAGAAAGAACCAGGCGATCTTGCCCCTCAAAGGCAAGATCCTGAATGTAGAGAAAGCCAGATTCGACAAGATGCTATCGTCTGCTGAGGTAGGCACGCTGATCACAGCACTTGGGTGTGGAATTGGCAGAGATGAATTTAATCCTGACAAACTCCGCTACCACCGCATTATCATCATGACAGATGCTGACGTTGATGGTGCTCACATCAAAACGCTGCTATTAACCTTCTTCTTCCGACACATGCCTGAGTTGATCGAACGTGGTCACGTACTGATCGCGCAGCCACCGCTTTATAAGATGAAGCGAGGTAAGCAGGAGCGCTATATCAAGGATGAAGCACAATTACGAAGTTATCTTTTCGATGTAGCACTGGAAGAAGCGGAATTTGTTCCCAGCCAGGGTGCAGAAGCGATCGCTAACGATGATCTTCGTGAATTGGCCGAAGCCTTTTACAAGGTAGAAGATCAGCTCATTCGTCTGGAACGCATATTCCCAATAGAAATATTAGAGCAAAGTGTATATGCAGATAAACTAGAATCCGCATCACTGTCCGATCGGCAGGCAGTAACTGAGTGGGTTACCAGAATACAGGCGCAGGTAGATCAGAATATCAAAAGCCAGGTAAATTACCGCTTCGAGGTAAGAGAGGATGCCGAGAGACAGCTTTACTATCCGCTACTTATCCTGACAAATCATGGCGTCAGCCGTGAATATCTTTTTACCCGGGATTTCTTTCAGTCCAGAGACTATGCAGATTTCACCTCTTTTGGCGCAAGAATTAACGCCATGATGGGAGAGGGCGCGGAAGTTCGCAAAGGTGAAAAGAAAGAAGCCGTTCAAACCCTGAGACAAGCACTGGAGTGGCTTCAGAAGGAAGCACTTCGTGGTCAGACACGACAGCGATACAAAGGTTTGGGTGAAATGAACCCTGAGCAGTTGTGGGAAACAACGATGGACCCGGCGGAGCGGATGCT
>JAGRIO010000080.1 GCA_020443225.1 Pseudomonadales bacterium | reverse complement strand
CCAGGGACGTATAAAGAGTGTTTAGTGGTGGAGCTAGGCGGGATCGAACCGCCGACCTCAACACTGCCAGTGTTGCGCTCTCCCAGCTGAGCTATAGCCCCAACTAAACGGGGGAGATCAGGTGCCTTAAGATGTCTGGCTGCCTGACTCGAAGGTGCGCAATACTACCCAAACTCGATGGGCGATTCAACCGTTGTCTTCGAGACCTTTTAACATTCTTTTCAGCGCGAAGTGTCGATAGCTTTCCTCAAGCAGGGCCGCGATCTCGGTCCAGTCCTGCCGCTCGGTGATATCCAGGTCTATCCAACCGTTATGGCCGGAGTAAGGCGGAATTCTGTAGCGCGGGTCCAGGGTGAGCGAGGTCTGTCGTTCGACCCCGACCCAGATACTGAGCGCTGTGCGATTCGCACTGACATTGAAAGTTGCGAAAGTTTTCTTGCCTGCCCGAAAGCAGGGGGCGCCAAACTGGTCTGCTTCAACGACCTCCGGGAAACCGAAACAATGGGTGCGAAGGGTCGCGAGCAGCGCCTGGTTATGAGGTGCATAGAGTGGGTCCAGATCCGCCAGCGCGACGGTATCCGGTTCCGGAATATCGCGGGGTGGCTGTGCAAGATGGGCGAGGCCTGCAGGTGCGATGCTCATATAGGCATCACATAGCAATTCGGCGACGCGGTGCCACCGCAGCCCTTTATTAAGCTCTACGCCATACCAGCCTCGTGTGCCAACATAGGGAGGTACGAAGAAGATATCGGGTGCGGAATTAACGTAAACCTGCTGGGTTTCAGGGCTGGCAGGTATCCACAGAGCAACCCGCTGATCCCCGTGGTGATTGACGACAAAGGTTGCAAAAGTCTTGTTGTGGATGCGGAAATCAGGCGAGCCCCGGGAGGGCACTTCCTCAGCATCCGGGAATGAAAGACAAATGTGGCGTATCACTTCAAGCAGTGCTGGCATGGCAATATCCCCGGCGGGCTTGCAAGCCATTATTGAAGTAATTGTAATGTGGGTCAACGCGACAGGAGATGATGATGGACAAGGTACTACTGGGCAGGACAGGACTCAGTGTCAGTGTGGCAGGTCTGGGTTGTGGTGGCCACAGTCGCCTGGGCATGGCCTACGGTCACGATGAAACGCAGGCTGCAGAGATTGTCTCTGCAGCGCTGGATCTGGGTATTAACTTTATTGATACTGCCCGTGCCTATGGTACTGAGTCAGCTGTGGGGCGGGCTATCAGGGGGCGCCGCAGTGAACTCGTGCTTTCTACCAAGTGTCAGGTGGGCCGCGGTGAAGAGATGATCTCCGGTCCAGAGCTGGTGTCATCCGTCGAACTCAGCCTCCAACGCCTGGGCACTGACTATATCGATGTCTTCAATCTGCATGGGGTTCGGCCATCAGAGTATAACCACAGCGCCGAAGAGTTGGTGCCAGTGCTACAGAAGCTTCGCGCAGAGGGTAAGATCCGTTTTCTTGGCATCACTGAGATGTTCGGCGCCGATACCAACCACGATATGTTCCAGAAGGCTCTGATTGATGACTATTTTGATGTCGTGATGGTCGGCTTTAATCTGTTGAATCCATCCGCGCGCAACCGGGTCTTTCCGCACACTATTCAGCACAATGTCGCGACTCAGATTATGTTCGCGGTGCGCCGGGCACTGAGCCAGCCAGAGGCGGTAGGAGCGCTGATCGCAGAACTGGTAGACAGTGGGGAAGTGGATGCGGGTGTGCTGGATCCCGCTGATCCGCTGGGGTTTATCACTGCTTATGAGGGCGTGGACTCGGTGGTTGATGCGGCTTACCGGTTTTGCCGACATGAACCAGGTGCCACAGTGGTACTGACGGGTACTGGCAATGTGGCCCATCTTCAGCAGAACGTGCAGTCGATACTGGCACCCCCGCTGCCACCCGCCTTACAAGCGCAGCTGGCGTCGATTTTCGGCCGGGTTACCTCTGTTTCGGGAAACTGAACCGGCCCGGCCGATGAGGCGCAGCAGTCGGAGTGAAGGATAATCTGATCCGGACTCGCAATCTGTGCGTTTAAACACTTTCAATGGCAATGGGATTTGTTAATCTTTGCCCCGCTTCAATCTGGAAAAGGACGTCGTATGACCTCAATCGGAACACCCCTATCAGAAATATCCACCCGCGCCTTGTTATGTGGCAGCGGCGAGCTGGGCAAAGAGGTTGTGATCGAGCTGCAGCGACTTGGCATCGAAGTCATTGCTGTCGACCGTTACGAGAACGCCCCGGCCATGCAGGTTGCCCATCGCAGCTATGTCATTTCCATGCTCGATGGCGATGCTCTGCGGGAGATCGTTGAAAAGGAAAATCCCGATTTCATCATTCCGGAAATTGAGGCCCTGAGCACTGATACCCTGGTTACTCTGGAATCTGAAGGCTATCGCGTGGTCCCGACTGCCCGGGCCGCCCGACTTACCATGAACCGTGAGGGCATTCGCCGACTGGCAGCAGAAGAGCTGGGCATCAGAACCTCGGCCTATGCCTTTGCAGATACAGAAGCCGAATGCCGGGAGGCAGTCTCTCAGGTGGGTCTGCCATGCGTGGTTAAGCCCATCATGTCATCTTCTGGCAAAGGTCAGAGTCTCGCGCGCGCGGAAGAGGAGATATCCAACGCCTGGATATATGCCCAGCAGGGCGGTCGCAGTGGCGCAGGGCGGGTCATTGTGGAAGGCTTTGTAGATTTTGATTATGAAATTACGCTGCTGACGGTGCGTCACAAGGATGGCACCTCATTTTGTGCGCCAATAGGTCATCGTCAGGAAGACGGAGACTACCGTGAGTCCTGGCAGCCTCAGCCAATGTCTGATGCCGCGTTGCGAAATGCTCAGGATATCGCCCGCAAAGTCACTGATGCGCTGGGTGGATATGGCATCTTCGGCGTCGAGCTTTTTGTCGCCGGCGACGAAGTCATCTTCAGCGAAGTGTCACCACGGCCCCATGATACGGGCATGGTCACCATGATTTCTCAGGACCTGTCAGAGTTCGCCCTGCATGTGCGTGCCATTCTGGAATTGCCTATTCCTGATATCCGTCTTTACGGCCCATCGGCTTCAAGCGTGCTTCTGGTAGAAGGTGAATCTGAGGCGATTCAGTACAGTCAGCTGGAAAATGCGCTGGCAGAACCTGATACCCAGATCCGGTTGTTTGGCAAACCTGAGGTTTCGGGGCGCCGCCGCATGGGTGTCGCACTGGCGAGAGCCGAGACCGTTGAGGAGGCTCGCGAAAAAGCAATCAGAGCTTCTGAGGCGATCAGGGTGGACTGTCGCTAGAGAGCCCGTCTCTGGCAGCCCTGGGTTAAGGCCACGCCCCTGAACTAATTTCTGATTTTCCCGGCAGATATCCCCGTTTCTGCTACTTTTTAGAGGGAGGGAAACCATTTGCCAGGTTTCTCCACCTGATGAACGGAAACGGGAGAATATTCATATGGAATCCACTCCGACACTGGAGTACTTGCAGGGAAGCAAGCATCATCATTCAACTGTAACCGGTGATGGTAGTCAGACCTCTAAGCTGATTCTGGTCACCGGCATGCATCGGTCGGGCACCTCAGCCCTTGCGGGTTTGTTGCATCAAAGTGGCGTGTCTGCGGGTCCGGAACTCATTCCGGCCCAGGCTGGTGTAAACGACAAAGGCTTTTTCGAAGACCCACGGGTAGTAGCACTGAATGACAGGATATTCAGTGCCTTCTTCGCCAGCTGGCTGGAACCAGAGAACCTGCCAACGCAATGGTGGACTACGGCGCTGGCTGCAGCGTACCTTGCAGAGATTCAGGATCTGCTGAGGCTGAAAATTTCCGAACGAACGACAGAAGCAGCACCCGTTCAGCTCCTCATAAAAGATCCAAGATTGATGTTCCTCTATCCACTGTGGCAAGAGGCAGCAGATAAACTGGGTCTGAACACTCACTACGTCCTGATCTGCCGCAGCATGGAGTCTGTGGTTGCTTCCCTGCAACATCGGGATGACCTGCCACCGGCGGCTGGCAAGCTGCTATGGATGCGCTACATGCTACAGGCACTGCCGTTGCTGACTGCTGGGCGAGCGAGCTGCTGTACATACGAACGTGTCCTTAACGACTCCGCGAAAGTGGTTCGGGAATTGTCAGAAGAACTGCGAATAAATGTTGGGGAACCTCCCCGAGGTTTTATCACGGCTAAACTGAATCATCATCATTGCAGTTTTGAAGATCTGACCTGCAGAAAGATCTACGATGCCGTAGTTCATGAAGATACAGAGGCTCTGATTCACTGGCGCGCAGTACTCTCAGTCGCGGACGAGTTTTATCAGCCTTTGCAATCTATCCAGGCGCAACTGATCAGAGATCACGGGGAAGGGCTTATTCAGGCTAAAGACCAGATCCGCAAACTTGAGTCGAGTGTCAGGAAACATCAGCAGCATATTGAGTTGCAAACCAGCCAGGCACGAGCGCATTGCGACAATCAGGCCAGTCTGAATGCACAGATTTATGCATTACGGGCAGAGCTTCAGTTTTCGTTGTCGCGGGAAAAAGCCTTGCAGGACAAACTGAGGTTGACGGAAAAGAAACTTGATGCTCACGTCTGCGGATTAGCACCCGCTGTCAGTGATGACGTTGTTTATGAGGCAGCGATTGACTTGCGGGTGTTAAACAACGCGCATAGTAAAATCGCGTCGTCGATACTGCAGCGAGGTCGTGAGCGAGCTGCGCCATTACGAATACTCGAAGTCGGATGCTCCAGTGGTTATCTGGGTAAATTTCTGAAGTCGGCTGGCCACGAAGTCTGGGGTATCGAAACACAACCGATTGCCGTTGCGCGCGCTTCTAAGTGTCTGGATTATGTATACCCCGGGACCGTTCAGAGCTTCATCATCGATCATGAATCGGAAAATCAACGTTTCGATATCATCATCTTCGGCGATGTGCTTGAACATCTGGCAGATCCTGCAGACATTCTGCGCGCGTGCAGGAAATTATTGACTCACAGTGGAGAGATCCTGGCCTCTGTACCAAATGTTTCACACGAAGCTGTCAGGCTGATGTTGCTGGAAGGTCGCTGGGAGTATCAGAAGACAGGCATCATGGATCAGACGCACCTGCGATTCTTCAGCCGTGACACACTGGTCAGTTTGTTCACTGAAACCGGATACAAGATCACATCTATGGATACGGTGACGCTGCCGCTATCGAATGTGGATATTGGTATCAGTGCAGATATTTACCGTGAAACCAGGCACTTACCCTTCGATGATGATAAAGACGTATTCCAGTTTGTTGTCACCGTTATGCCAGCAGCAGACGATCGTCCCGACAACACTCGCTTTGTTTCACGTCAGCTGAGCCATGTCCTGTGTCTGTTACCCTTGCCTGATTCCTCGCTGGCAGACATCAGACTGCGGCAACCGCTGGCGAGATTCAGTCAGTTGTACGGTGGCCAGATCCGTACCGGTTCAGTTTATAGTCCGGATCCCGACGATATACACTGGGCGGATGTTGTGATTCTGCAGCGTGAGAGCAGCAGCTATGTGCTTAACCTGATGCAGGAAATGCAGGACCTCGGTAAGTTTGTGGTGTTCGAAATTGATGACTTACTACTCGATGTTCCAGCCTACCTGACAGTTCATGAACATTGTAAGCAAATGAAACCCTGGCTTGAGGAAGCTCTTCAACAGGCCGATGCAGTTACAGTATCAACCTTGCCGCTAATGAAGGCGGTATCAGCCTATAACGACAATGTTTTTCTGTGCCCTAATTGTTCGGAAACCGCACATACCCCGGTCAATCAGTATGACGCCCCCGATGCGACTATTACCCTTTTAGTCGCATCTTCTGATACGGTCCGGGTCGATTTCATTGTTTCTGCGCTTAAGCGCATCCAGCAGGATTTCCCGGCGGTCCGGGTTATAGGTATTGGGCCGCCTGGTGAGTATCTGCGCAGGACCGGTATTAATGTTGAAACTTATCCGATGATGGAATACGACCACTTTAAAGCATTTCTGGCGACCCTCGAGAATGTTGTTGGAATTATTCCTCTGGACGATTCTGCGTTTAACCGCTGTAAAAGCGCTATCAAGTTCTTTGATTTTGCAGTTCACGGTATTCCGTCAATTTGCTCAGATGTGCAGCCTTACAACGATGTGATTGAGAATGGACAAAATGGGCTCTTGTCGGCTAACACGGAAGACGACTGGGTTGCTGCCATTTCAGCGATGGTTGCCGGTCCCCTTCGAAAGGCGGTCGCCCACAGAGCGATGCAGTTTACCCAACGGGAATTCAATCTGAACAGAGTTGCTGCTGCCTGGCACGATGTCCTTGATAACAGGAAGAAACTTCAACGATTGCCAGCAGAGCCATTGCGGTTGCCTACGGTGCTTGGTCCGAGCAGACGCAAGTTGCTGGCGCACCTTTTAACGCCTGCCAGCTATTATTATGCTTTTCGTATTCTCCGGGTAAATGGTCTTGATCAGCTTGTTAATCGCATCAAATCGGTTATGTAACCTGCTGAAAGTGCTCGTGATCTCGTTTGCGGGTCTGCTTTTGTCTCTCTGGGTGTCTGCCGAGTCCTTGCGATCGGCAGATCAGTCTGCCATGCCGCTGTCGGACAATCTGGTCATCCACTTGAGTGATGACAAGGTGAGAGAAATCATTTTACTTAATGGCTTCAACATGACCAGCGATGCTAACCAGACAATTGAAGTTTCGATTAGTCTTGCTGAGGATGCTGCTTCCCGTAAGGCTAGCTGGAAACAGATAGCTGCTGAAGCCAGTTCTTTCAGCGATTCAAATTATGTAGCTGATCAGTCTGTGGTCAGCGCGTCTTCTGAGTCCGAGGAAAACAAGACTTCTGGTAAAATGGCGAAGTTGGGTATTCAGGAGGCGGGCTCAGTGGTTATGTCTGCGACAGAATATGAAGCACTACGCGACAAGTTGCTGATCACCCATGAAAAGGCGCGGAAGGAGATCGCAAACCTGCAGTCTTTATTGCCTGCGTCGAATCCCTGATTTTCCCATCGATACCCCTTAAACCATGGTAAATACCGGTCAGCATCAGCCGAAGCGTTAGAACCCGGTTCGGCAGGAAGATGGCATGGAATGCCGACAGCAGCAGCAAGCGCCTGAGATCCATCCACTTCCATCTAAGCGGCACGTAGCTGAGCGACATAAGGTGAATGCTGTTCCTGAAAATATAGTAGCAACGGATCGGGGAGTGTACAGAGTAGTGCCGCCATCGCCCAAACCATAACCGCAGTGACTTATCGCCCAGCTGGTGGCGCATCGTCGCGTTGAAACAGCCGAAATGCCGGAGCCCTTTTGCTCTGGCGCGCAGACACCATTCAGAGTCGACATGATCGATAAAAAGCGATTCGTCCATTAACCCAGCCAGTATCAGTGCCTTTCTGCTGATCAACATACCTGAAGAAATCAGATGGTCTACTTGCACAACGGGTTCATCAGTAGCATCACTACTGATTCGATGAAATCCCAATCGTCGCAGTCGCAGAAAAAAAGACCGTTGGCCCGAATGCGCCTCAAGATAGCTGGCGCCTACAGCACCGGGTTCGATACCCTCTGCTTTAATCATGGCGTGGGCTTCAAGTAGTTGCCTGAGCATATCTGGTGCTGGCTGACTGTCCTGATCCAGCAGCAGAACATAGTCATATTCGTGGGCCAGTGCCCACTCAATGCCGCGATTATGGGCATGGGCGATACCTTGATTGCCTCCATTGTTCAGGATTATGGTGGCTGAATTTAGCGGCCGGGGGAGATTACTGTATGCCTCGGACTCGCTGTTGTTCACGATGATTACTGCTCCACACTGCTGGCTCATGATGTTTGACAGGTGCTCCAGTGTCCGCAGATCTGGTTCATAGGCGACAATGACAGCCGCCACGCTGTGCGCCGCATGTTGGTGAACCAGATTTTCTGCCGCAAGACTATCCCTCGACATGATCTGTGACTCTTTTGATGCTGATGGCAGTCCAGCGGGGGCGCAAATAGAATTCCACCCACCTGCCAATATAGCGGACAGTCAGGCTGGCGCTGAGCAACCATAGCATTGCTGCCGGGTAATAGGGGCTGAAATGAGTGGTGAAGTATCTGATCAGACCTCTGGTTTTATTTTGTTCTATAAACAATGGGCTTACATCACTCGTACTGAGCAAATGCATGACCCGTAGCTGTGGCGCAAACCAGGTTTTCCAGCCCAGTTGTTGCCAGCGGTAGCATAAATCCAGATCTTCAACGTGGAGGAAATAGTTCTCATCAAACTGACCCACTTCCAGAAAGTCTGTCCGTTTCATAGCCATGAATGCCCCACTAATGGCCGGGACTTCTATTTCAGTGACGGGAACCGGTTCAGTCTGGCGATTGATCCTGCGAAAGTAAGGATGTTTTGGTGCCAGCTTGTCGAGCCGGAAAAGTTCTACCAGTGTCAGCCAGGGGGTGGGTAGGTTCCGTCTGGCGCCGCGTTGGGGCAGATTGTCCGTGCCTCGTAAGTCCGCCCCGATCATTGCATGCTCGGGGAGTCTGTCTGCCAGTGCCTGCAATTGCTGCAGTGAATCGCTTAGCAGAATGCAGTCAGGGTTAAGAAATAACAGAATGTTTCCGGTAGCTATGGCTGCGCCTTGATTGCACGCAGCGCTGAAGCCCAGATTCCGGTCATTAATAATCTGCCTGAAATTCGGATATGAACCGAATCTGGCTGAGATTTCCTCTCTGAAGGCTGCAGAATTTCCATTGTCCACTAGAATGAATTCATGAAGACCCGGTTGTTCAAGAACGGATGCTATGGCGTTAAACAGAACCGGGCCTGTGTGATAGGACACGGTGACGACTGATATCATTGCTCTTACCTCTCACACACTTCCCTGTGATCTCTGAATTTAAGTATAGGAAAGGATTGGGATGCTGCCCGGAGATTTGACAAATAAGCGCCGTTTGCGCATCGGCGTCTACTGGCTGAGTCAGGCACTTAAGCGCCGATATCCCGGGCGTGGGATCGGTGTCTGGTGGATTGTTCTCGCACCGTTGGTTCTGGTCACCATCTATACATCTGTTTTGACGGGCGTCATGGGACTTCGCTGGGGGATGGAAGAACACGCTCCTGTCTATTTCGGTCTGATGGTTCTGATCGGCGTTGCTTATTATCAGGCGTTTTCTGAATGTCTGATTCGTGCATCGGGATTGATTCATGAAAAGGCAAATCTCGCCAGGAAGGTAAAAGTTCCCTGGGAAGTTTTACCCTTTGTCTTACTGGGTGAGGTTGCTCTGCCATTGATTTGCAACCTGATAGTGATCCTGGTGGGCTTAGGGATCACCGGCGTGCTGCATCCCGTCGGGGTGTTTTACTTGCCGGTTATAATATTGCCGTTCTTTCTGTTGCTGGCAGGCTGTGCAGCACTTAACAGTGTCCTTGGTGTGTTTTTCCGGGATCTGGGTCAATTGATGAACTTCCTGTCGATGGCGCTGCTCTTTATGTCACCGGTTTTCTTCAGCATGGATATAGTTCCGGAGTCATTGCGGCAGTTAATGCTTGTCAGTCCACTGACAATTCCGGTTGAAATGACCAGAATCGCGCTGACTGACGGGGAGCTGAACACCGTCTGGTTGCTGCTGCTTTGGACTTTGAGTAGCGTAGTATTCATGGCAGGCATGCTGATTTTCAGGCTGACACGGGAGAGCTTTGCAGATGGCTTCTGAAAGACCAGTTCTGCAGGTGCAGGAAATAAGCAGAACTCAGCCGGTCGTGGTCGAGGGCGGGCATGCATTTCTGCGCGCACTGACCAGGCGCCCCGCATCAGGTGATGGGGTCGTTATTCTAAGGAAACTCTCATTTTCGGTAGCAAGGGGTGAGATTGTCGGTATCCTGGGGGTTAATGGCGCTGGTAAGTCCACACTGCTGCAATGCATCGCCGGCCTTACGTCGGTTTCTTCCGGACAAATCCTTGTGGATGGCAGGGTTTGTGGATTACTCGAGCTGGGAAGCGGATTCGACTATGAAGCTTCCGCGACAAAAAATATCTGGTTAAACGGGTTGTTACTGGGCCTGAGTCCGCAGGAAATTGTCGAGCGCACTGCGGCCATTCTTGCGTTCGCGGATCTGCAGGTTTCTGAAACCCAGCCACTGTCAACTTTCTCAACTGGCATGGTGATGCGTCTGGCATTTGCGATAGCCGTTCATGCGAAACCTGATCTGCTGCTGATTGATGAAGCGCTTGCAGTCGGGGATGAAGCTTTCCAGAGTCGTTGCTTTGAGCGCCTCAGAGATCTTGCCGCCCGTGGTACCGCCATTTTATTCGTTACACATGCTTCTTCGCTGGTTCAGGAAATGTGTGATCGTGCAATACTGCTGGATTGCGGTGAATTACTCGCGATTGGCTCTCCTAAACGCATCGTAGCGGACTACCAGAAATTACTATTCTCGTCAGGACCGGAAAGAGAGACACAACGTGCCAGGTTAAGAATGCAGGCTGACAGTAATCGAGAAACGCCTGGCATGACTGAGGCTGGTACAACTATTGAGGATATTGCCTTTTCTGAAAGTACTGACCTCAGCAAGACAGCGGAGAACCATCAGGTGATCCGACTTGGTATACATGATGTACAGATTCTGAAAGCTGTGTTGTTGGATCAGAGTGGTTGTGAGGTCAACGTACTTCGGGCGGGGGAGTCCTACCGCTTCAGGTACAGTATCAGATTTGGTCACGCCTACAGGGCCGTCAGATTTGGTATGCTTTTCAAATCTGTCACTGGCGTTGAGCTGGGTGGCAGTCAAACGGGAAGTCAGCGTCTGGATGTTTCCCCCGATGACATAATTGATGTGACATTTTGCTTCAACTGTCGTCTGAATCCGGGCACCTGGTTTCTGAATGCAGGCGTGTTGGGTTCAGCGGAGACAGATGAGGAAATCTGGTTGGAACGCTTTACAGATCTGCTGCAATTCCGCGTGGTGTCAGGGCACACATCGGCCACAGGCATGGTTGATTTTGGTGTGGACTTTTCCCTAACCCGTATTCCGCATGCCCGCAGCGATACCCGCAATTGTCACCATTAACGCCTTGTTAACCTGCTCGTCAGACTCCTCTTTGCTGCGGCTCCTGTGCATCAGCTCCATCTGCAGGAAATGCAGCGGGTCAGTGTAAGGGTGACGCAGTTCCAGCGTGCGGCGAATTTCCGGTGAGCTTTCCAGCAGTTGTGACTGATGTTTGAGCTGATTCAGATTTTCAATCAGATGTTCCAGGCGTAGTCTCAGTTCCTTGCCGAGTGAGCGGATGTCAGTCTCGACCAGCACTTCGTCATACTGACGGGCGATATCGCCATCGGTTTTGCTGAGTACCATCTCCAGCATATCCAGCTGAGTCTGAAAGAAAGGCCACTCTTCAATCATCTCGCGCAGGGTATGCTGGTCCTTGCCTGCAAAGTCGAGGTCAAACGCCGCATCCGTGCCGAGCCAGGCAGGCAGCATCAGCCGCTTCTGGGTCCAGGCAAAAACCCACGGTATTGCCCGCAAGTCATCAATGGCACTGGTTTGATTGTCCGTCGGTCGACGACTGGGGCGACTGCCGAGCGCGAGCCGTGCCAGTTCCCGTTCCGGTGTACCCTGATCAAAGTAGGGCAGGAATCGCTCATCGTTTCTGATCAGATCACGGTAGCTGTCTCTGGCTGTTTCAGCCATTCTGTCCATCAGCAGACGCCAGTTTTCCCTGGGTCTTGGCGGCGGTAACAGTGTTGCCTCGATTGCTGCACTTAACATCAGGTCAAGGTTCGATAAGGCCAGAAGTGATGAACCATACTTAAAACGGATCATTTCGCCCTGTTCTGTAATCCTGAAACTGCTGTTGACCGATCCCGGGGGCTGGGAAAGGATAGCTGCCCGCGCCGGGGCTCCGCCGCGCCCCACGGTGCCACCGCGGCCGTGGAAAAGCGTCAGATTGACATCGTATTTGTCTGCGATTGTCACCAGTTCTTCCTGAGCCCGGTACTGAGCCCAGGCAGCAGCCATCTGACCGGCATCCTTGGCAGAATCGGAATAACCTATCATGACCTGCTGATAGCCCTGAATATACTGGGTATACCAGGCTACTCTCAGCAGTCGCTCAAGGGTCCATGCTGCGTTTTCGAGGTCATCCAGAGTCTCAAACAGTGGTACAACAGGTAAAGACTTGCGCAAACCACACTTCTTCAGAATCAGCACCACTGCCAGAACGTCAGACGGATTTTTCGCCATGGAAATAATGTAGCTGGAAATACCATCGGCCTGATCCCGTGCAATCAGCCGGAAGGTGTCGAGGGTTTCCTGCACTGAAGGGGATGGCACCCAGTCGCTGGGAATGAGTGGTCGCTTGCTTTCCAGTTCAGCGACCAGGAAGTCCTGTCGGGCTTTTTCTGACCATTCCCGGTAGCTACCCAGTTCCAGATAGCGGGTCAGCGAGTCCAGCATCTCCACGTGTTTGTCGGCGTTCTGACGTATATCCAGATCGACCAGGGTCACTCCAAAGGTTGATACCCGGATCAGGGTATCCTTCAGCAGGCCATCGGCAATTATTCTCATACCGCAGGCCACCAGCGAGTTGTAGCAGGCTCTGAGGGGTTTCTCCAGTGCCTGGGTCGTCAGAATCAGATTGCCGGAGGGTGGTTTGCTGGTGGAAGCCCAGGCTCGGGTGGCTGTG
>JAGRIO010000079.1 GCA_020443225.1 Pseudomonadales bacterium | reverse complement strand
TCCGACAGTTTCACCGCCGTATTCAGATAGGTTTCCAGCTCGACGGAATCGTAAACAATCTCCATCGCCCGCCCACCGAGTACATAGGAAGGCCGCACAACCAGCGGATACCCAATTTCTTCCGCTGCCACCAGTCCTTCTTCTATGGTCTTAACCGTCTTGTTAGGGGGCTGCAGCAAGCCGAGCTTTTCAATCATCTGCTGAAATCTTTCCCGGTCTTCAGCCCGGTCTATCGCTTCAGGCGAAGTACCTATAATAGGCACGCCCGCCGCATGCAGTTCTTCCGCCAGCTTCAGCGGAGTCTGACCGCCAAATTGTACAATCACACCTTTGGGCTTTTCGATGTCAACAATCGCCAGCACGTCTTCCAGCGTCAACGGTTCGAAGTACAACCGGTCAGAAGTGTCGTAGTCGGTAGAAACCGTTTCCGGGTTACAGTTAACCATGATGGTTTCATAGCCGTCTTCGCGCATGGCTAGCGCTGCATGCACGCAGCAGTAATCGAATTCGATCCCCTGCCCGATTCTGTTGGGGCCACCACCCAGCACCATAATTTTGTCACGATCGCTTGGGTTCGATTCACATTCTTCTTCATAGGTGGAGTACATGTACGCAGTCGAGGAACGGAATTCCGCTGCACAGGTATCAACCCGCTTGTAAACCGGACGAATGCCGAGGCCGAGGCGATGCGCCCGGACAGCGGATTCTTCAACCTGCAGCAGCGCTGCAAGCCGGGAATCCGAAAAACCACGGCGTTTGAGCTGGAACATCCAGTCTGCATCAATCGCATCCAGCGAGGCTGCAGCAACGGCCTGCTCACGATTAATGAGATCTTCGATCTGCGCCAGGAACCAGGGGTTAACCCGCGTCAGCTCTTCAATCTCCGCGAACGAGAAACCCAACCGGAAGGCATCTGCCAGATAGCGGATACGCTCACCCCCGGCCACCATGAGTTCCTTGCGCAACTGGGATTTCCACTCACGGGATGAGTCGTCCATGATCGGGGTCAGACCATCAATGTCCACTTCCAGTCCGCGCAGCGCTTTCTGCAGCGATTCCTGGAAAGTCCGGCCAATGGCCATGACTTCACCAACAGACTTCATCTGGGTGGTCAGGAAATTATCAGCCTGAGGAAATTTCTCAAAAGTGAACCGCGGAATCTTGGTAACAATATAGTCAATAGCCGGTTCAAATGACGCAGGCGTTACACCACCGGTGATGTCGTTAGACAATTCGTCCAGGGTATAACCCACTGCCAGTTTGGCCGCTACTTTCGCGATAGGAAATCCGGTTGCCTTCGATGCCAGCGCCGAGGAACGTGACACCCGGGGATTCATTTCTATCACAACCAACCGGCCGGTTTCGGGCTGAATGGCAAACTGTACGTTTGAGCCACCGGTTTCAACGCCGATTACCCGCAACACAGCGATCGCTGCATTACGCATAATCTGATATTCCTTGTCCGTCAGGGTTTGCGCCGGCGCGATGGTGATAGAGTCACCGGTGTGAATACCCATGGGGTCGAAGTTTTCAATGGAACAGACGATGATGCAGTTATCGTTTTTGTCCCGCACCACTTCCATCTCATATTCTTTCCAGCCCAGCAGCGATTCATCGATCAGCAGCTCCTTGGTGGGCGAGAGATCCAGACCACGGGTGCAGATCTCAATAAAATCTTCCTGGTTATAGGCGATACCACCACCTGAACCACCCATGGTGAATGAAGGCCTGATCACACAGGGAAAACCCAGTTGCGACTGCACCTGCTTGGCTTCTTCAAGCGAGTGAGCAAAGGCGGCACGGGGTGTTTCAAGGCCAATCTGCTTCATGGCCTTATCGAACAACTGACGGTCTTCCGCCTTGTCGATGGCTTCCTTGCTGGCGCCGATCAGCTCTACGCCGAATTTTTCCAGCACGCCGTGCTTGGCAAGGTCAAGTGCGCAGTTAAGCGCGGTCTGCCCACCCATGGTAGGTAACAATGCATCAGGTCGTTCTTTTTCGATGATGCTGGCAACCACTTCCCAGGTTATGGGTTCAATATAGGTCGCGTCAGCCATGGCCGGGTCGGTCATAATGGTGGCAGGGTTCGAGTTCACCAGAATGACCCGGTAACCCTCTTCCCGCAGGGCCTTACAGGCCTGGGCACCGGAATAGTCGAATTCACAGGCCTGACCGATGATGATGGGGCCGGCACCGACTATCAGAATACTTTTAATGTCTTCTCTTTTAGGCATCTTGGTTTTTCTTTTCCAAACGCTGGTCCATCAGTTCAATGAAATGGTCAAACAGAGGCGCTGCATCATGGGGGCCCGGACTGGCCTCGGGATGCCCCTGGAAACCAAAAGCGGGTTTATCAACCAGATGAATCCCCTGCAGAGACTGATCGAACAGGGACCGGTGAGTGACCCGCACACCTTCGGGCAACTGGCTGTCATCAATACAGAAACCATGGTTCTGGCTGGTGATAAGCACTGTGCCGTCTTCCAGATTCTGTACCGGATGATTTGCACCGTGGTGACCATGGCCCATCTTCATGGTTTTCATGCCGGCAGCCAGACCGAGCAACTGCAATCCAAGGCAGATACCAAATACGGGAATATCGGTTTCAAGAATCCCGCGAATTGCCGTGATGGCGTAATCACAGGGGTCCGGATCTCCTGGCCCGTTGGACAGGAAAATGCCGTCAGGATTCATCGCCAGCACTTCAGCTGCCGGGGTTTGGGCCGGCACGACAGTCAGATCACAACCACGATCAGTCAACATCCGCAGAATGTTGCGTTTGACCCCGAAATCATAGGCAACCACTTTGTACTTAAACTCGGTTGCCTCCTCGTAACCATGCTGCAGCGACCAGCTTTTGCTGCGCCACACATAAGGGGCGGTGACGGAGACTTCCTTTGCCAGATCCATGCCCTTCAGTCCGGCAAAGCCTCTGGCTTCTGCCAGCGCCTGGTCAATGTCGGCCTGGGTGATGTTCGCTTTCGCTAAGAGGCAACCATTCTGCGAGCCTTCTTCCCGCAGAATCCGGGTCAGGCGGCGGGTATCGATATCCGAGATCGCAACGATATTACGGCTCTGCAGGTATTCCGACAGTGTTTGTTCAGATCGCCAGTTACTCGGCATGACCGGCAGGTCACGGATAATAAGGCCAGAAGCCCAGATTTCGGTGGATTCCTCATCTTCCGGGGTGACGCCGGTATTGCCAATATGCGGGTGTGTCAGGGTGACGATTTGTCTGGCGTAGGACGGATCAGTAAGTATTTCCTGGTATCCGCTCATCGAGGTGTTGAATACCACTTCGCCAACCGACAGGCCGTCAGCACCAATAGAAACACCTTCGAACACAGCGCCGTTCTCTAGTGCGAGTACTGCTCTACTGGTCAAGGATCAGCCTCCAAAGTCAGGTGAAATCAGGATACAAATGGTCGAAAAAAAGCGAGATGGAATTGCTTCCATCTCGCTCTTCTTAGTCATTCGTCTGGGATGTCATATTGGCGCGATATGATAGTTGAAGCGACCTGCAGATGCCAGACTAAGGGGCCAAAAAAATCAGTCCCGCAGACCCAGCACATCCTGCATGTCATAGACGCCGGCACCCTGACCCGCGAGCCAGCAGGCGGCACGCACCGCCCCCTGGGCAAAGTTCATTCGACTATGGGCCCGGTGGGTGATTTCAAGGCGCTCGCCGGCACCAGCAAACATCACAGTATGTTCACCCACTATATCGCCGCCCCGAATGGTCGAGAAGCCAATAGTCGGCCTGTCCCGCTCGCCGGTGATACCTTCCCGGCCATAAATCGCAACCTCTTGCAGATTCCTGCCCAGGGCATCAGCGACCACCTCTCCCATTCTGAGGGCGGTGCCTGATGGCGCATCAACCTTGTGCCGGTGATGAGCCTCGGTTATTTCGATATCTACCTCGTCCCCGAAAATTTTTGCCGCCATTTCCAGTAACTTGAAGGTGGCTGTCACCCCGATACTGTAATTTGGTGCAAAAACGATGCCCAGTTTCTGGCCGGCCTCGTGAATGTGGGCCTTCTGCGTTTCATCAAGTCCCGTGGTGCCAATCACCATTTTCTTACCATGAGCGGCACAGACTTCAAGATTCGCTGCGGTTGCCGGGGCAATGGTGAAATCTATCAGGACATCGAACTGATCGCAGGCAGCAGCCAGGTCGTCAGTGAGCGGCACACCGAGATGGCCAACCCCCGCCAGGTCACCGGCGTCCTGCCCAATCTGAGGAATACCCGGTCGCTCGATCGCACAAATCAGCTCCGCATCCTGAACATCCTGAATCGCAGTAATCAGAGTTTTGCCCATTCTTCCGGCTGCGCCGGTAATTGCCAACTTAACCATATTTATGTTCCAGCTGAATTGTGCGGCAAAACCGCTGATTGCTCCCGCAGGGATCCGTTATACCGCAGCAAAATGATCGCGGAGAATACCGAATCGTTCGCCCCATGGCTATGGCACCGGGGAACCCGGCTTTCAGTCAAACTCCTGCAATTGTTTCTCTAGTGCGGCAACCTCTTCTTCCAACTGGCTACGACGACTTTCCGGGGCAGATTTCAGACTGCCTTTTACCATCGCCATACGTTCTGTCAGCTCCTGCCGGGCCTTATCCTTCGCTTCCGCTTCATTGGCTTTATCAAAGGCTACCGCTTCTGCGTTGGAAGTGACTTCCGGATCAGTTCGCAGCGGACGTTGCGGTAACACCGCGTCATGGTCTGTTTTCGGCATTTGCACCATATAACCCGGCGACAGAATCTGAATACCGCCTTCGTGCAGAGCATCAAGGATTTTCTCGTTCAGCAGGGAACGCGAGGTAAGCAGCGTTTCAGTATTTTCCAGTAAACCACCCACCCGGTAGGTCACGGAAAAGTCACCCAGTTGACGAACGTGCACGAACACCTCAGATAAACCAGCCAGTTCTGCCGCCAGCCGCAGATGCTTGCGAACCACAGAATGATGAACATCATAGCCCAATGACACTTCAGCTGAGACGATGAGCCCCGACTGGCGAACCACCCTTACAGGGCTCGAGATAAAGAGCGCGTTGGGTATAGCCAGGAGTTCCCGGTTCTCGGTCTGAATTTCCGTATCAAACAGCCCTCGTTCTGATACTTTGCCGAAAAATTCGCCCACTTCGATGAAGTCACCAATACCAAAGGGCCGCGTGACCCGCAGCATCACCGCTGCCATGAAATTAGTCACAAATGACGTCGATGCAAAGGCGATGGCACCAGAGATACAGATACCGAGCAGCGCCAGAATCTGGTTGCGAATGGATTCCGGCAGAGGCGAAGCTACAATCAGGACAATCACAGCAACCACCGACAACAGGAATAGCACCAGTTGTCTCGGCAACCGGGCTTCACTACCCAGTTCAGGATGCCGGCTGATCAGCAACCAGTGCAATCCACCCAGAATGATCAGCGCACAAACCAGCACAATGCCCAGTGGCAGAAATGGCAACAGCTCGTTCATAGACAGGTATCCGCAGAATCAGGTCCTGATCATACCAAATGGTTCAGTGCCTGCACCCGCAGCGCTCTGCGGCATCAGGCACGTATAGACTGCATCAACAGCTGCAGAACATCTGCCCGGTTATCGGTCAGGCCCGCAAGCGCCAGGGCGACGCTGTCTGCCGCGTGACCTTTGGCTGTTTGCATCCGGTGTTTTTGCGCCAGACTGGACATCCCATGTACACCTGCCCAGATTAGCCCGGCAAGTTCTTCCGTTGGTTTATCAGTGCGGAAGAAGCCTTCCGTCTGACCGCGCCGGATCAACGCGAGCATTACTTCAAAGGTCCTCGCACCGGCGTCGATCAATTGCGGATCTTCACTGAAGTCCAGTAACTTTGAGTCGAAAAACAGCTGATAGGTCTCCGGGTGCTCTACAGACCACTGCACATAGGCTAACCCGGTAGCTATAAAGGCAGCTCCTGTATCAGATTCAGCATCTCTCGCGCTTCGAAGGTAGCCCGTCAGTTGTTCGAAACCCTGCAGTGCTATTGCCACGAAGAGATCAGAACGGGCAGGAAAATGCCGGTAAGGCGCCGTCTGTGACACGCCAACCGCCCGTGCCAGCGCCCTCAGGCTCAATGAGTCGGCACTGTTTTCTTTCAGGTAGTTCACTGCCTCATCAATCAGCGCCTGCCTCAGGTCACCATGGTGATAGCCACGATGACGACCTGTTGCTTGGGTCGGCTTAGTGTCGGTTCTGGTGTCAGGCTTCCTGGCGGACATAGCGGGATTCTTTTTTGGGGCATTGTAATGCCTGACGCCAATGTTGACAACGCTCACATTTGATGTGAGCATTGCACACATCACCCTGATACAGTTTTGCTATGAACCCCCACTCTCTGTTTTCGTCTCTTATCGCCGCCCTGTGGCTGGCTGCTTCCACGACTGCTGCAAGCGCAGAAAGCCTCCCCGTCAGCGTGACACCGGTTAGCATGCAGTCCAGTTACGACCTTGAAAGAACCTATGGCGGCCAGCTGAACCCGGTACGCCAGAGCCAGTTCGGTTTTGAGTTTCCCGGAACCATCGCCGCGATACAGGTTGAAGAAGGGGATGAGGTCAAAGCGGGCGATATCCTCATTCGCCTGGATACGGCAGCAACCCAGGCCGCCCTTAACGCCGCACTGGCAGATATCGAAAATGTCCGCGCCGGTTTGCAGGCTCAGGACGCCCGACTGGCACTGGCCCGCGCCAGCCTGCGTCGTTATAACGATCTGGTATCGAAGGGCCATGGCTCAGAACAGGAACTCGATGAGTTACAAAGTCAGGTCCGGGTTCAGGAGGCCGAACTGCGCATCGCAGAATCACGTTTGAAGTCTGCCAGCGCAGCGAGTGAACGGGCCAGAATTGCCCTCACTAAACATACGATTCACGCACCATACGATGGGATCATTCAGTCGAGACTGGCTGATGAAGGTACCATCGTGTCACCAGGTCAGGTTGTGCTGACCATGATTGAGCGCAACCGGCTTGAAGCCCGCATCGGTGTACCTGAAGCCATGACCACCGATCTCGTTAAGGGGCGCTACTATAAGCTTCGGAGTCGCAATGTCAGTTCGGATGCCAGGTTTGTTGGCACCTTACCGGTGGTCGATGCTGTGACAGGCACGGTTACAGCTTTGTTTGAAGTCACAGATTCCAGTCTGTTCGCCGGTTCGGTCGCAGAACTCTTACTGACAACGACGGTAGATACAGAAGGCACCTGGTTACCGCTCAGTGCCTTGTCAGAAAGTCAACGCGGGCTCTGGTCGGTGCTGGTGGTCGAAGAAACAGAAGGCCGGCAGACCGTTGTCGCCAGGCTCGTCGAAATCATGCACCGGGGTGCGGACCAGGTCTATGTCCGGGGCACACTGAAGTCCGGAGACCTTGTGGTGACTGGCGGCACCAGCCGCATTGTACCCGGTCAGGAAGTCAGACTGGCTCAAACCCGGCAGGTGTTCTGATCATGCTTAACACTCTGGGTGACCTGTTTTTTCGCATGCCACGGCTTACCCTGCTGGCCATTGGCTTCATACTGCTGACGGGTGTCTCGTCCCTGCTGAATATTCCACGGCAGGAAGATCCAACCATGTCAGAACGATTTGGTACGGTGGAAACCTACATGCCCGGAGCTTCAGCCAGCCGCGTGGAAGCGCTGATTACCGAACCCGTGGAAAACAAGCTGCGCGAAGTGCCGGAGATCAAAACAATCGCGTCCACCACCCGCGCCGGACATTCGGTGATTCAGGTTGAGTTCTATGACAATGTTCCCAAAGACATGGTCGACCTGGTCTGGAGCGAAGCCCGGGATAAGCTTGCTGAACTGAAGAATGAATTACCACAGGGAGCATCAGAGCCTGATCTGGAACAGCGGGGACCCTTAGCGGTCACCCTTGGCATCGCCATCATCGCACCTGATACGCCACTGTCGATTCAGGAGCGGATTGCGACTGAACTGGACGCACGCCTGGCAGCCTTACCAGGCACCAAGGAAACAGAGATATTTGGCGAGCCTGCTGAGGAAATTCAGGTCGATGTAGATCCTTATGCATTAAGCCGCAGCAATCTCACGATTACCCAGATCAGCCAGGCTATCACGCAGTCAGACACACGGATATCTGCTGGCAACCTGTCTACCGACGGCGCGCGTCTGCTGGTTGAGGTTCGCGGCGAGCTGTCTTCAGTAGAGCGCATTGGCGCTATTCCGCTGAAACATCAGCAAACCGGCAATTATCTGCGTCTGTCTGACATCGCTACGGTCCGCAAGGCCTACCAGGACCCACCGGCTACTATTGCCATCATCGACGGCCAGCAGGCAATGGTGGTCACCACGACGATGGAAACCGGACGACGGGTCGACGAGTGGGTCGCACATGCTAAAGACCTGGTCGCGGAATATCAGTCAGAACTGCCGCCTGCTGTCAGGCTGGAAATAATCATTGATCAGAATGTGTATACGTCGGAGCGGCTGGAAAACCTCTTTAACAACCTCTTGATGGCGATAGGGTTGGTACTGTTCAGTCTGTTATTTCTGATGGGTATCCGCTCGGCGATCATTGTTGGTGCAGCTTTGCCTCTGACCCTGGCGATGGTTGTCTCCAGCCTCTTGTATATGGATATCCCCTTACATCAAATGTCAGTGACCGGGCTGATTATCGCGCTGGGTCTGCTGATTGATAATGCTATTGTGATCGTCGAAGAGTTCAAACTGGAACGCCGGCGCGGTCACGACCTGAACAATGCCATCAGCAATGCAACCCGGCATCTGTTCGTACCACTGCTTGCATCCACAGCCACCACTGCCTTTGCTTTTATGCCAATCGCCACGACACCAGGCGGGGTAGGTGACTTCACCGGCACCGTAGCCATTTCCGTAATTCTGTCGGTTTCCGCCTCGTTTTTTCTGGCTATGACGATTATTCCTGCGCTGGCAGGGTTTATTGACCAGCGCTTCCCCCCTGATGATGATCACAGCGACAGGTGGTGGATTCGTGGCTATACGCCGGCCGGGCTGGCCCGCAGCTACCGGTCACTGGTGAAACTGATTCTGCATAAACCTTTTATCGGCGTTCTGATGTCGCTGGTTCTGCCAATCATCGGTTTTTTGCTGGTGCCCTCCATGACCAAGACATTCTTCCCGCCAGTCGACCGGAACCAGTTTCAGATTCAGATCAACATGCCTGCAGATGCCTCTATCCTTGAAACCCGGCAAGCCGTCATGCAGGTTCGCGAAGCACTGAACGGCTTCGATCAGGTCGTTAGCAGTCAATGGTTTCTGGGCGAAGGCTCACCCAGGGTCTATTACAATATGATGCAGAATGCAGACGGTCTCGCCAGTTTCGCCAATGGTTTTGTTACCACCAGGGACGTGGATGATCCAAGACTGATCATGGTGGACTTACAGAAGAAACTGATGCAACTGTTGCCTGAAGCGCAGGTGCTGGCCCTGCCGCTGGAGCAAGGCCCGCCTTTCTCTGCTCCCGTTGAATTGCGTATCGTGGGCCCCGACCTTTCAACCCTGAAACGGTTAGGTGAAGAGCTACGGCTTATTCTTTCAGATTCGGAAGGAGTGACCTACACCACCGCAACAGCCTCGCGTTCGGTTCCGCAACTTTCGGTGTATCCGAACGAAAATCAGGCGGCACAACTCGGCTTACAGAACCGGGACATTCCCATGCAGCTGAACGGCAAACTGAACGGTCTGAATGCCGGCTTTGTCATGGAAGGTGCTACGCAAATTCCAGTGCAGGTTCGCTACAACACCGCAGTACGCTCGGGGCTTGATCAGTTAAGTGCCTCACCCATTATCAGCCAGCGACCTTCGACTGGCTATGGCGGTATTCCTCTGGAACAGATTGCTGATGTCGTACTCGAACCTTCCCCCTCACGAATTGACCGCTATCAGGGCGAGCGCATCAATACCGTATCGGGTTTTCTGCTGCCTTACTCCATACCATCTGTGGCTGTTGCCAGCTTTCGGGAGAAACTGGCCGCTGCCAATATACAACTGCCGAAAGGCTACCGCCTTGAGTTTGGCGGCGAAGAGGAAGAGAGGGGGGATGCAGTAGGCAACATTGTGACAACCTTTATCACCTATCTCTGGCTGATGGTGGCGGTAATTGTCCTGTCTCTGAATTCATTCCGTTATGCAGCGGTCATTGGCCTGGTTGGTTTTCTGTCCGTTGGCCTTGCCCTTCTGGGGGTCTGGCTTTCTGGCTATCCCCTGGGATATATGGCATTTATCGGAACCCTGGGGTTAATTGGTCTGGCAATTAACGGTGCGATTATTGTGCTGTCAGCCCTGAAAGCTAACGATGCGGCAATGGCGGGAAACCTTGAGATAACGACCGATGTGGTCCTTGACGCTTCACGCCATATAATCTCGACAACCATCACGACCATTGGCGGCTTCCTGCCATTGATTCTGTTCGGGGGTCACTTCTGGCCACCACTGGCAATGGCCATAGCCGGGGGTGTCGCAGGCAGTGCCATACTGGCACTGATTCTGGTACCAGCCATGTTCAGCTACTTTATTCGCAAGGATATGAGAAAAGCCGGGCTCTCGACTGAGATCAGCGAAGAGAAAGTCATCCCCCTGACGACAGAGTTACCCGGCATCAGGGAGCGTTCTGCCTGAAGACCGCTTACTTTGTAAGCGGGTCTTGCTTCAGGTCAGGGAGTCGATGAAGTTCTTCACCCCTTCAAACCAGTTCGACCTTCTGGGTGATTGCTTGTCACTGGACTGACCGTCGAATTCACGTAGCAGTTCTTTCTGCTTTTTGGTCAGATTAACCGGCGTTTCGACCACCACACGACAATATAAGTCACCGGTACCACCACCGCGAACCTGGCTGACGTTCACACCTTTGCCGCGCAGCCGGAACAACTTTCCGGTCTGGGTTTCTTCCGGGATTTTCAGATTCACGCGGCCATCAAGAGTCGGCACTTCCAGTTCCCCTCCGAGTGCAGCATCCACAAAACTGATGGGGACTTCACAATACAGGTGCTCCGCTTCGCGGGTGAAGATCGGATGGTCACGAACATTGACCTGCACATACAGGTCACCTGCCGGACCACCATTAGCACCAGCTTCACCCTGTCCTGCCAGGCGAATTCGGTCACCGGTATCAACGCCGGGCGGCACCTTCACTGACAGCGTCTTCTGTTCCTGAACCCGACCCTGGCCGTGACACTTGTGGCAGGGATCAGTGATCATCTTGCCATTACCCCGACATCTGGGGCAGGTCTGCTGAATAGAGAAAAAACCTTGTCTGGCAGTCACCTGCCCCATGCCACCACACTGAACACAGTCGATGGGCGATGAGCCTTTTTTGGCACCCGAACCCAGACATTCGTTACATTCCACCAGGGTCGGAATCTTGATCTTGGGGTTGGTGCCGCGAACCGCTTCCTCAAGATCCAGATCAAGCACATACTTCAGATCTGAACCCCGGTGTACCCGTTGGCCACCACCACGACCACCCGCAAAGATGTCACCAAAAACATCTTCGAATATCGAACTGAAGCTACCGCCACCACCGAAGCCTCCGCCACCGCCATGTCCTTCAAGCCCGGCATGACCAAACTGGTCATAGGCCGCACGCTTCTGTGCATCCATCAGCACTTCAGCGGCTTCACTGGCTTCCTTGAACTTGTCCTCTGCGTCAGGATCTTCAGAGTTCCGGTCAGGGTGATACTTCATCGCCAACCGTCGGTAGGCTTTCTTTATTTCCTGTTCAGAGGCGTTTTTGGCTACACCAAGTACCTCGTAGTAGTCTCGTTTGGCCATAGTTTTTTCTGTTGTTTTGAAACAGGAACGCAGAGCCAATGCTCTGCGCTGATCCCGGGATAGAAAAGGCAGCCATCAGGTTCCCGATGACTGCCTCGCTTCACTTACTTGTCGTCTTTGACTTCCTCGAACTCAGCGTCAACTGCGTCCGGATCACCGCCACTGCTGGCACCGGCGTCTGATGCGCCTTCAGCGCCACCCGCACCACCTGCCTGCCTGGCGTACATACGCTGGGCCATATCAGACGACACTTCTGTCAACTTCTGGGTTTTGGCCTCAATCTCAGCCTTGTCGCCATCCTTCATGGCAGCTTCAAGGTCAGCGATCGCACTTTCAATGTTACTGCGCTCTTCAGCAGAAACGTCGTCACCGGCTTCTTCCAGGGTCTTCTTCGTAGCGTGAATCAAACCATCTGCCTGGTTACGGGCAGTAATCATTTCTTCGAACTTGCGGTCTTCCTCGGCGTGAGATTCGGCATCGCGCACCATCTTTTCGATCTCATCATCAGACAGACCTGATGAAGCTTTGATCACGATGGATTGCTCTTTACCGGTCGCCTTGTCCTTGGCCGACACGTTCAGAATACCGTTGGCATCCAGATCGAAGCTGACTTCGATTTGCGGTGTACCGCGCGGAGCCGGTGGAATATCAGCCAGATCGAAGCGACCCAGGCTCTTGTTCTGACCTGCCTGTTTACGCTCACCCTGCAGCACATGGATAGTCACTGCAGGCTGATTGTCCTCAGCCGTTGAGAATACCTGAGATTTCTTAGTCGGAATCGTGGTGTTCTTTTCGATCAGCGTGCTCATCACACCGCCCATGGTTTCGATACCCAGAGACAGCGGGGTGACATCCAGCAGCAACACGTCTTTCACGTCGCCAGACAAAACTGCCGCCTGAATCGCTGCACCCATGGCAACTGCTTCATCAGGGTTCACATCCTTTCTGGCATCCTTACCGAAGAACTCTTTCACTTTCTTCTGTACCAGCGGCATACGGGTCTGACCACCCACCAGAATGATGTCATTTACTTCAGACACACCCAGACCAGCATCTTTCAGCGCCGTTCTCACCGGCTCCATGGTGCGGTCAACCAAGTCTTCTACCAGTGATTCAAGCTTAGCCTGAGTCACTTTGATCACAAGGTGCTTAGGTCCTGAAGCATCAGCTGTAATGTAAGGCAGGTTTACTTCAGTCTGCTGGCTACTGGACAGCTCGATCTTGGCTTTCTCTGCGGCTTCCTTCAGACGCTGCAGGGCCAGCGGATCATTGTGCAGATCCATGCCATGTTCTTTCTTGAACTCTTCTGCCAGATAGTCGATCAGGCGCAGGTCAAAGTCTTCACC